>RGBY01000217.1 GCA_009919445.1 Planctomycetia bacterium | reverse complement strand
GCCAGCGACAAGTTCGGCATTGGCTACAGCGGAATTGGTTACAAAACAGCCGATGTGAGGGCCATTCCTCTGGGCCTTTCTTCCGATGGGCCGCTGATCGCTCCTGAAGCAGCAAACGCCTATTCTGGTGAATACCCGCTGTCACGGTTCCTCTATCTGAGCGTCAACTACAAGCCGGGAAGTCAGCTTGATCCGCTGCGGCGAGAGTTTCTTCGCTATGTGCTCAGCAGCAACGGTCAGGCCGGTGTGCTCAAAGACGGATACCTGCCAATCACTGCGACGATCGCCACGCGGAGCTTGGCGAGTGTCGGGCTGGAGTAGTCCTGGAGGCAAGGATCACTCGGCTGCGAAGGGCCTCAGTGGAGTGGCGTCTGTTCTACCGGTACAACAGAGCATCTACGATCCCGGAACTCAGAGCCCGGATCCAGCAACCCAGAATCCGAGCCCGGCAGCGGCCGGCCTTGCCACGCCCGAGTGCCAGTGACTGACTGCGGCTGAATGCCAGTTATGGAAGAGCAGACAACATTCACTGGCAGAAGTCGTCGCAAGCGAACCCGCTCAGGTGTGCTGCTGGGAGACTGGCTGGCGCGGCTCGTCATCACGCTGGGTGGTCTCGGTACGATCGTGGCGGTGCTGCTCGTGGGAGTATTCCTGCTGGCGGTTGCCGTGCCGCTTTTCCGGTCGCCACTGATTCAGTTCGGTCGCTCGACCGCAGTCGGCCTGCCGCCGGCAGGTGTGTTGGCTGCCGGCCTCGATGAATCTGGGGGGCTCCTCTGGTTCTGTGGGCCTGATCAGGTTGACGTGCTCGATCTCCGTACGGGCAAAACGCTTCTGACAAGAACATCTGCTGATGCCGGTCTAGAGGGCGTGACTGCCGTTCGCAACATGCCTATCGGACTCGATGCCGCAGCCGGATATCGTGATGGTTCATTCCGCGCTGGACGGTTGGGGCTGAAGTCATCCTTTGTGCCCGTTGCAGAGGTTCCGAAGGAGGCTCGGAAGCTTTCTCCTGGCGAGGCAGTGGCCGTCGCCGAGTCAGTCTATTTGCGGAATGCCAATGGAACGACCACACGCGTGGATCTGATCGCTGAGTTCTCAGGCCACACCTCGACGGTACTCGATCAACCAGTGGTCGATATTGACTTAGCGATGCTGACGGGGGGGCCTTGCCTGGTTGCGCTGGATGCGACGGGGCGGATCCGCGTGGAAAAACTTTCGTCACGCCGCAATCTCTTGACTGACGAAGTTGTCACCTCGGCAACAGGCACGACCATTCCGCCTCAGGATGGTCTGCCGGCGCGGCGATTCTTGCGTGTTTCGGGGTTGGGCGATCAGCTGTTTGTGTTCGGTGTGCGTGGTGATTTTGAACGCTATCTCATTCGGAAGGTCACGCAGCCAGAACCGCTCGAACGGCGGGATCTGATTGAAACAGACGCAGAAATCACCGCATTGACGCGACTCTTCGGTGGTGCTGCGATTGTGATCGGGGATAGTGCCGGTGTGGGGAGGCTGATCTTTACCACCCGAGGTGGAGCGTCGGTAGCTGCCGATGGTCGCGCGACGGTTGTCGCCAAAACGTTTCCGGCACCCTTTCCTGATAAGGCGGCGGCCATTACCAGCGTGGCGGCCTCACCTCGATCCCGTCTTTTTGGCCTGGCCTCTGCCGACGGGGCGATCAGACTCTTTCAGGCTACCAACGAAGCTGGCTTGCTCACTGTCGATGCCCCAAGCAGTGAAGGAACAAAAGAGTCGGTTTCGCTTTTACTGCTCAGCCCACGAGAGAATCGTCTTGTGGCAGCTGGGGGTGGTCGGGTGACGGACTGGACGTTTGACCCGGGCTATCCCGAAGTGTCGCTGAAGGCACTCTTTGGCAAACTCTGGTACGAGAATTATCCGCAGCCTGTTTTTGCCTGGGAGACGACGGGCCATGAGTCATTTGAGCCAAAGCTCAGCCTGGTGCCGCTGATTTTTGGCACGATCAAGGCAACGCTCTACTCGATGCTGTTTGCAACACCGCTGGCATTAATGGCGGCGATTTACACCAGCCAATTCATGCATCCTCGCTGGAAAGCCAGAATCAAGCCAACCATCGAAATGATGGCCAGTCTGCCGAGCGTGGTATTGGGTTTCATGGCTGGGCTGATCTTTGCACCAGTGATTGAGCAGCATGTCATGACATTCCTGTCGTGTCTGATCACGGTGCCATCAGCCTTGCTGGTTGGAGCCTATCTCTGGCAGCTCTGGCCACCCGGCTGGCGAAGCCGGATGGCTGGCTGGCGGTTTCTTGTGGTTCTGCTGGTCGCTTTGCCGGCCGGCTTGGCCACCGGGTGGATGGTGGCTGCCTCGATAGAGCAACTCTGTTTTGGTGGCGACCTTTTTGCCTGGCTCGACGGTCGTGGAGGAAGCGGCTGGGGCGGGTGGATGCTGGCGCTGCTTCCGCTTTCAGGCATTTTTGCCGTCTTTCTCACGGGGCGGTTTGTCGGCCCATGGATCCGCCTCCGCAGCACCGGCTGGAGCCATCGCCGCACAGCGACGGTGGCGCTGGGAACCTGCCTGTTGGGCATGGTTGTCACTGGGCTTTTAGCGGGGGCTGGGGCCTTGTTCTTTGATGCCTTGCGTCTGGAGACACGTGGGGGCCTGCTTGGCACCTATGTCCAGCGGAATGCGGTGGTTGTTGCGATCGGCATGAGTTTCGCCATCATTCCACTGATTTTCACCATCGCCGACGATGCCCTTTCGAGCGTGCCTGATCATCTCCGCAGCGGATCGTTGGGCGCGGGGGCAACCCCGTGGCAGACGGCAGTTCGGGTGATTGTTCCTGCGGCAGCCAGCGGGATGTTCTCGGCTGTTATGATCGGCCTGGGCCGTGCTGTTGGGGAGACGATGATTGTGCTCATGGCTGCCGGGAATACGCCCTTGATGGGCTGGAATGTGTTCAATGGTTTCCAGACGTTGTCGGCTGCAATTGCGACCGAACTTCCCGAAGCTGCCCGTGGGTCGTCTCACTATCGGGTGCTGTTTCTGGCTGCCGTGCTCCTGTTTGCCATGACCTTTGTCGTCAATACGCTGGCCGAGATTGTCCGGCAGCGATTTCGAAGGAGGGCACATGAGCTTTAGTCGCCCTAGTCGTCGCGGTGCCCGCTCGCCATTCTCAAGCCTTGTTGCCCATGGTGAGCCATGGGTCTGGCTCACAGCAGGATCGTTGGCGATTGCCATTGTGATGATTGTGGGGCTGCTTGGCTTTATTGCTGTGCGTGGTGCCGCCACGTTTTGGCCTCAGCCGCTCGTTGAGTTGACGCTTCAGGATGGCAGGCGGGTCCTCGGTGAGATCACTTCCCGTGAGTCTGTTCCTGCCGAGTCGTCCCAGCCAGCGAGCCAGTCGGCCCAGCGACAGCTGCTCCGCACCGCCAATTTTGAGTTCACGGGACAGCACTACGAGTGGTTTGATGACAACGCAATTGACACCAGTCGGCAGCCCATCTGGGCAACGGCAGTAGAGCGGTTAGAGGGGGGGCGGTTTCACGGGTTCCCAACCCGTCTGCTGCATGATGGTCAGCCCGTGGCAGAAGGGGCTGAGGCAGCGTGGCGGGAGTATCAGAAAATCCGCCCCGACGTCCGTCGACGCTTTGTCGATGCTCGCCGGATCGATCGAGACGATCGTGGCGAACTCCAGCGGCGTCTGCGGACTGCGCGGCTGGCGGTTGTGTCGGCCGAACTTCAAAGTGGCCCTGACTCAGCCTCTGTCGCCGAGGCGAAGGCGACAGAGGAAGAAGTTGCTGCCCAGGTGGCCGAGGCTGCTCAGAAACTTGACCTGATCACTGATCGACTTCGGAACGAAAATCAGGCCTGGGGCTTTGAGTTCAAGACTGCCGATGATCGCACGGTCGTCCTGCCGGTTGCCGATATCGTGCAGGCCTGGCAGCCGAACAGGCTGGGTGTTGTCGGGAAATTGCAGGTCTACGGATCACGTTGGTGGGAGTTTCTCTCCGATGATCCTCGCGAAGCAAATAGCGCCGGTGGTGTCTTTCCGGCCATCTGGGGCACCGTCGCCATGACGCTGATCATGGCCCTGCTGGTTGCTCCCTTTGGGGTTTTGGCGGCCCTCTATCTCAGAGAATATGCCTCGGGCGGCCCCCTGACGGCAGCGGTGCGTATTGCCATCAACAATCTCGCTGGGGTGCCGAGTATTGTGTACGGCGCCTTCGGTCTCGGTTTTTTCTGCTACGGCGTTGGCGGGCGGCTCGATGAACTCTTTTTCAGGGCCAGTCTCGTTGCTGACAACCAGCCCAC
>RGBY01000216.1 GCA_009919445.1 Planctomycetia bacterium | reverse complement strand
GTATGGTAGTACAATTTCAAAAAGCCCGACCAAGCGATAGCGCATATTGGCGGCACTTCTATATAGGGATAGAGACATGACCAAAGACAAAGACAATCACCCACACCTGACAATAGTGTCAGATGATGGGGATAAACTAACAGCTAAACAAGAACACTTCTGCCAACTGGTAGCACAAGGCCAGACACTGACTGATGCCTATAAAACGGCATACAACGTCAAAGAAGGCACAAAGCCTTCTACTGTATGGGTTAACGCCTCAAACCTAGCGACTAAGAATACTAAGGTCACAAGTAGGATAAAGGCGATAACTGAGGAAATCACCGCACGAAAGCGGACAGAAGAAGACAAGCTGAAAATCTGGGTGACTGACCAGCTCAAGTCTGAGGCAATGAATGCCCAGTCCGATAGTGCCAGAGTTGCCGCCCTCACTCAGTTGGGGCGTTCAATAGGTATGTTCAGCGACAGGGTAGAGACAGAGGAAAAATCTGACAGGACTGCTTCCGACATCGAGGCGGATTTGCAGAGACGGCTGGCGGTGTTGATGAGGCCATGCGTAGCAGGTCGGTCGGGATGGGGCAGCCGCTCGATCGCCTCGTCGTGAGGTATGCTTCCGGTCGTCTAGTACTGGCGGCCGCTGGAACCAGACGTATCGTACCGTGAACGTGAACCCCATGAGTAACCGCTGTATGGAAACTTCCCGAGCCCCCAATCTTCGTGCCCTCGATGGACCAGCCCCTTTTGCCACGATCGTTCGCACCAAAATCGTCGCGACCATCGGGCCGGCCAGCCGGGAGGAAGCCGCCCTCCGTGGGCTGGTTGAGGCCGGTGTCGATGTCTTTCGGCTAAATATGGCCCATGGGTCGATTGACGAGCATCAGGAAACGCTGACGCGAGTTCGGCGTGTTGCGGCAGAGGTGGGGCGGCAGATTGGGGTGCTCGTCGATCTCGCCGGCCCCAAAATCAGACTGGGTGAGCTCCCCGGCGGGGCTGTTGAGTGCGTCGAGGGGGGCGAGGTCACCTTTGTGCGTGGCGCAGTGAGTGACCAGCCGGATCACTTCGTTACCAGCTATCCCCCGTTGGTCGATGAGTTGGCGGTTGGTGATTCCGTCATGCTCGCCGACGGAACCATCAGCCTGATCGTGACAGAGCGATCAGCTGATGCCGTTCGCTGCCGGGTGATTCAAGGTGGAGTCGTGAGGAGCCGTCAGGGGGTCAACCTTCCAGGCGTGAAGCTCTCGGTGGCTGCGATGAGTGCGGCTGATTGGCAGCATGCGGAGTGGGCTGCAGGGGCAGAGGCCGACTTTGTCAGTCTGTCGTTTGTGCGGTCACCGGTTGAGGTCAATCTGCTGAAAGAACTGCTGCGTACGCGTGGCTCAGCGGCACGCGTCATTGCCAAAATCGAAAAACGGGAGGCCATTGAGAATCTCGAAGCGATCATTGAGACCGCAGATGGCGTCATGGTGGCGCGTGGTGATCTTGGCGTAGAAATTGATGTCGCCAGCATGCCAATGGTGCAGAAGCGAATCATTCGACTCTGCCAGCAGTTTCAGAAGCCGGTCATTGTGGCAACCCAGATGCTCGACAGCATGCAGCATTCACGGCGGCCGACGCGGGCGGAAACGACCGATGTCGCCAATGCCATTCTCGATGGCGCTGATGCCTGCATGCTTTCTGGTGAGACAGCCATCGGTGAGCATCCCCGTCAGGTGGTGGAAATGATGCGGCGGATTGCCCTGGCGACAGAACGACAGTATCTCGATTCACGGCGGCAGTATCTTGAGGAGGTTCTTGGTGGGAGTCGAGCCGGCAGCATGGGAGGCGACTTCCTGCCCCCTCCGGAACGCTTGGTTGAGGGGCTTCATCCGATCACGCAGGCGGTGGTTGATGGTGCCAGTCGCATTGCCGCCGTCCTCGATGCCCGGCTGTTTGTCGTTGCCAGCAAAAGTGGCGTCACTGCCATCTCGCGGTCGAAGCGACGTGGTGCCGTGCCCACAGTTGGGCTGAGTGACGACGTGCACACGCTCCGACAGATGGCGCTCTACTGGGGAGTCATACCGCTCGCCGCCCCGGCCGGTGCCGATGTCAACGCGTTGCTGGCCCATGTCTGCGACTGGGGGTTACAGCAGGGGCGTCTTGAGCGGGGCGACCGAATTCTGCTGGTCGCTGGCATTGGTTTTGGGACCGGCGGTCACAACATGGCGATGGTCCATGAGGTTTGATGCCGGGGGCAGGGGCGAGGATTGGCTCGCCTGCTGTTTTCTGGCACATTTGAGGGCTCAAGCAAAACGTCCTCCCCGTCATCAGGAAACCCACGATGAAAAAATGCGTCCTTGCCTACTCTGGCGGCCTCGACACCTCGGTCATTCTTGGCTGGCTGATTGAGCAGGGCTACGAGGTGATCGCGGTCTATGTCGATCTTGGCCAGCCCTGTGAAGATCGTGAAGCGACTCTGCAGAAGGCCCGAGACTGTGGCGCGGCCAAGGCACTCTTGGTTGATGTGCGGGAGGAACTCTGCCGGGACTTTGCCTTCCCCACGATGCAGTGGCAGGCACGCTACGAAGGGACCTATCTGCTGGGTACCTCGATTGCCCGTCCGCTGATCAGCAAAGTCTGTGTTGAGATTGCTCATGCTGAGGGGGCGACGGTCTTTGCCCACGGCTCGACCGGCAAGGGCAATGATCAGTGTCGGTTCCAGTTGGCGGCCGAGGCGATCGATCCATCAATTGAGATGCTCGCCCCCTGGCGGATGGCCGCATTTCGCGACCGCTTCCCCGGCCGGAAGGAACTGATCGAGTTCTGCGAGGAAAAGTCAATTCCTGTGAAAGCCTCCAAGGCAAAGCCCTACAGTTCGGATGAGAATTGCCTACACACCAGTTACGAGGCTGGCTTGCTTGAAGAACTCGACACAGACGGCTATGCCCTCGTTGACTTTGGTATGTCAGTGTCACCGCAAGAGGCGGCTGATGCGGTGGAGACAATCACACTCGAATTCGAAGCGGGAGTACCGGTCCGGCTCAATGGAAACACGCTCGCGGCCCATGACATGGTGTTGGCGCTGAATGAAATCGGTGGACGCAATGGAATCGGGCGGATTGATATTCTGGAAAACCGGTTAGTGGGCATGAAGAGCCGGGGCGTATACGAGGCACCCGGGATGACCCTGCTCTACGAGGCCCACCGGTTGATCGAACAACTGACGCTCGATCGAGACCTCGTTCATCTCCGCGATAGGCTCTCACCCGAAGTCGCAGAGTCGGTCTACTACGGATTCTGGTACTGCGCGAAAATGGACGCGTTGCTGGCGTTTATTCGCGAGGCCCAAAAGCCTGTGACTGGGACGGTGGAACTCAATCTCTACAAGGGCAACATCCTGGTGAAGAGCCGCGGAAGCAGCCAGAGCCTCTACGATGCGGGTATCGCCTCGATGGAGGGGGGCGGTTCGTACGACCAGACTGATGCTGAGGGTTTCCTGCGGATTCTGGGGCTCCCGCTCCGGGTGCAGGGGACGCTCCGGCCGCGGCAGTAAGCTGGTGCAGCCGATGGTGAGAGCGGCGGTTGTCTGGCTTCGTCACGACGTTTGGCGGCCGGCCTCCTGGTTGGCAACCGGCTTGGCGGCAGCAGGATCGTATGCGGCCTCGGCGGATGCCTCGGTCGTTGTCATTCTGGCGGTCCTGCCGGCGGCAGTTGTGACAGCTGTGGGCGAGGTGCCGGCTGGCATTCCGCGATGGGCGGGTATGACTGCGCTTAGTCTCCGTGGCTGGCGGCGGTTCTACCGGCCTGAGCCAACTCTTCCCGGCGGGCTTGCCTGGCTGCTCCTG
Organism: Planctomycetia bacterium; assembly: GCA_009919445.1. Taxonomy (GTDB): domain Bacteria; phylum Planctomycetota; class Planctomycetia; order Pirellulales; family UBA1268; genus UBA1268. Next base: position 469 of record RGBY01000216.1, on the reverse strand, counting down.
CGGCTGCTGTGGCCGTTGGCCGGCTGGGTGGCGGGGGGGCTGGCAGCGTCGTACCTGACTTTCGAACCAGGAGCCAACATGGGGAGCATGGTGGCTGGAGGCCTGGCTCTGTTGCTCGCAGGAATAACACTGGCCGGTTTTCTGTGGGTTGGGCTGACTGCTGCCGATGCTGCGACGGCGACGCTTGTGGCGGGCTGGTCCGCAGCTGGTGGAGTGGCTGCTGCTGGTGGGCCAGCGGGACTGCCACCTGCCGGTGTTGCGGTGGTGGTAGGCGTCGCTGGCTGGCTGTTTTTCGTTGTGAGCCTGCTGGCAATTTTCTGCTGGCTGTCCAGCCGAGGTGGTGAGCCCCTTGTTGGCGGACTGCCGCGGGCGGAACCTCTCTCCTCGTCCCGTGCCGCTGATCGTCTTGCCCTGATCAGTCTGCTTGGTCTGCTGCCGGCACGCAGCCCCTGGCGACGTTTCTTGCGAG
>RGBY01000215.1 GCA_009919445.1 Planctomycetia bacterium | reverse complement strand
AGGATGACCGAGCAGATGGACCGGGATAATTCCTTTTGTGTGTGGTGTGATTGCCGCCTCAATCTTTGTCGGGTCGAGGCACCAAGTGTCTGGATCAACATCAACAAAGATGGGTGTGGCACCGCAGTAGGTGACAGCGTTGGCGGTGGCGATATAGGTGAGTGACGGCACAATCACCTCATCTCCCGGGCCCAGTCCGAGGGCGGCGACAGCGAGATGAAGGGCGGTGGTTCCACTGGAAGTGCCGAGGGCATAGTCGCAGTTGCAGGCTTCGGCAAACTCCCCCTCAAACCGGTCAAGAAACTGACCCGTTGAGGAAATCCAGCTGCTGGCAACTGCCTCAGCGGCGTACCGTTGCTCATTTCCAGAGGAATGAGACGATGTTGAGTCAGCAGCATCAGCGGCGAACACAAGTCGCCCCAGCCACTGGGAAGCGTCATGCTCGCTGAGGACATAGCCGAGCTTCTGATAGAGGCTGACTGCCTTGGTGTTGTCCCGATAGACCTTAAGCCGCACTGATGCCGCCCCCCGCATGCGGGCAATATCGTGAAGCTGTCTGATCATTTGACCGGCGAGGCCTTGGCCCCGAAAGTCAGGATGGACGGCAATCCCCAGGCTGGGTTCAGCAAAGCCCTCATCCCAGCCTCGTAACATGCCGTAGGCAACTGCCTCGCCACGGGCAAAGCCGAAGCGGTAGATGTCTTCAGTCGGCCAGCCGGTTGGGCAGAGACCTTGCGTCAGGTGACGGGCCTCGCCTGCTGTGAAGGGATGGGGATGAAAAGAGTGACTATCCCCGTCAGCAACGAGCGTTGCAAAGAGGCGGGCAATCGCTGGTTCATCGGCTGGTTCAGGGCTACGAATGACCATCAGAGGTACCGGTGAGCTGGAAAATCCAACAGGTTTCCGGGGCCGTATGCATGGCCTCGGGTGAACCGGGAGGAGATACAGAACATGGGGCACCACCGGAAACCCCAATCTGGGGTGGCCATGACGGCTTAGTCTCGTTTGTTGGGCCTGCGGAGTGTTTCCAGCGGGACAAAGCCGTCGCTGCCAGCCGGTCCCTGCGTTGGAGGCTGACAGGGCGGTGCCGCAAGCCGTCGCCAGAGATGACGCCCCAACCAGAGCCCGGCGGTGACGACAATTACCAGGGCGAGAAGGTCTTGGATGCCTGACATGAGTGGCCTCCCTCGGCTACCAGCCCAGCGCCGTGCCGCCCTGGTAGGTCAGAAACGCGCCCAGCCAGGCAAGCCCCGTCATATAGCTGAAGGTGACCACTGGCCAGACCCAGCTACCGGTTTCTTTCCCGATCACCACCAGGGTGCTGGCACACTGGGCACAGAGGGCAAAGAAAACCATGATCGAAAGGGCGACAGGCAGCGTAAAAACCTTGCGGTCTGTGCCATCCCAGGTGGCCGCCCGCAAACGGCGGATGAGCAGGCTGGCGCCTTCTTCCTCACCGGGGTCGACGTCACCAAGGTTATAGATAACACCGAGCGTGCCAAGGACGACCTCACGCGCGGGAAAGCTCGCGACAGCCGCACAGCCCAGCCGCCAGTCCCAGCCCAGCGGCTTGACTACCGGCTCGATCAGCCGACCAGCCCGTCCCAGAAAACTCTGCCGCAGGGCCTCACCCTTGAGCATGGCTGCGTCGCCTGCTTTATCAGCCGATAACTTCGGCTGTGGATAGCTGCCCAAGGCCCAGACCACAATGCTGACCGCCATGATCAAGGTGCCAGCGTTTTTCAGAAACGACACCGCGGCCTCACGCACCCGTTCCAGCACCACCGCTGGCTGAGGCCACCGCCAGCCGGGTAGTTCCAGCACAAATGGTTGTGGTGGTCCACGGAAGACAGTTTGCGATAGCACGAAGGCGACCGCCGCTGCGACAACAACTCCAATACCGTACATGGCAAACAGCACCACCGCCGGCAGCCGTAGCCAGGAAACACCAACCGCTATGTTGGGAACAAACGCCCCACAGAGCAGCAGGTAGACCGGAAGCCGGGCTGAGCAACTCATCAGTGGCGCCACCAAGATTGTCAGGAGCCTGTCCCGGCGGTTTTCAATCGTGCGGGCCGCCATGATGCCTGGGATCGCACAGGCAAAGCTCGACAAAAGTGGAATGAATGACTTGCCGGAGAGTCCAACACCGACCAGGAGCCGGTCCATCAAGAAGGCCGCCCGCGACAGGTAGCCGCAGCCTTCGAGGATGGCCACGAACAGAAACAAGATGGCAATCTGCGGCAGGAAGACCACCACGCCACCCACGCCGGCAATGATGCCGTCAACAACCAGCGAACGGAGGGTGCCCTCCGGCAGTGCGGTCTCTGCAGCGGCTGCCAGCGTGTCGACCCCGGCCGAGATAAGATCCATCAGCGGCGCAGCCAGCCAGAAGATCGAACTAAAGATCGCCAGCATGGTCACAGCAAAAACGAGTGTGCCCCAGAGACGATGGGTGAGCAGGCTATCTATGCGGTCATTGAGTGAGCGGGGACGATGAGCCTGTCGAACGACGACCTTGTCTGTGATCCCATCAATCCAGGCGTAACGGGCGATGGCATCGCGGGCAGCCGCAGGCCGGCCCGGGTCGGCAGAAGCCAACTGGGTGGCGAGCGCTGCTGGCACACTGGAAGCGGGCCAGTCACTCGCCTCGACCAAGGCGTCAGCCAGCCGGCCGATCCCTTCTCGACGGGGTGCGACAACGCGGATCACCGGACAGCCCAGTTCCTGAGAAAGTGCAGCGGTGTCGACCGTGATGCCTTTTTTCTCAGCAACATCGGCCAGCGTGAGGGCCACCACGACGGGCAGGCCGACATCAAGAGCCTGACTGGCCAAATAGAGGTTGCGTGCCAGGTTGGTCGCATCAGCTACCACCACCACGCAGTCAGGTCTAGCGACAGCAGCAATCTGGCCCCGCAACACGTCGACCGCCACCTGCTCATCAGGGCTCTTAGCGGTCAAACTATAGGTACCCGGCAGATCAATCAGGTCGATCGTTCTGCCCCGATGCTGAAACTGGCCGACCTTCTCTTCGACGGTGACCCCAGGATAGTTGCCAATCCGGGTGGGGATGCCAGCTATAGCTGAAAACAGCGTGCTCTTGCCGGTGTTCGGATTGCCAAGAAGAGCCACCGTAAGCCGGCCGGTGCCGTCAGTGGGTACGACGGGCCGCTGCACGGGCGGTTGCGGAGCCTCAGCGGAAGACATGGACCATCCCGTCGGGGAGCAGAAGTCAGGTTGAGATTGCTACCCGAGCCGCCTCGTTGCGACGAATCGAGAGCCGATAGCCGCGGAGTTCAAGTTCCAGCGGATCACCCAGTGGTGCGGTGTTGACGACCGTCACCTGCACGCCCGGAGTTAGCCCCATTTCCAGGAGTCGCAGCGAGGTCGCGTCATCGCCGGTTATGTCAGTCACATTGGCTGATTTTCCGACCGTCACGGTTTCCAGCGAAGTCATATGGGTATCCAGCAGGCGAAATAAGGGCGGTTGCTACACTCTGCTGTCGACCGGGTTTTAGCCGCCGCTTGAGTGTTTGTTGAGAATCATTCTCAATAGCACAATCTATAATAGGCCCCGGGGATGGGCTGAACAAGTGCCTGGAATGAAGCCCCGGCACCGATTGCCAGAATCGTTTATCTGTATTTCCCGTTGCCATTCCTGACTCACCCCCAATCGACGTTCATGCAAAATGGCCAGAGGCATTTTTATCAGTGGCACCGATACCGATGTCGGCAAAACGGCTGTGGCGACGGCCATCTTGCGGCAGGCCGTGGCGGCGGGGCTGGCTTGCCGTGGCTGCAAGCCGGTGGCCAGTGGCGTGGGGCATGCTGAGACCGACGCCGGCAGACTTTGGCTTGCGGCAGGCAAGGCGGGAAGCCCAGAGGATGTCTGCCCGCAATCGTTTCGGGCTGCCATTGCTCCAACACAGGCAGCTGCTGCGGAGGGGCGGCAGGTTGATGACAAACTCTTGCGAACCTGTCTCACGCCGCATGGTGACGCCGATCTGATTGTGGTGGAAGGCGCGGGTGGGCTCTTCTCACCTTTGTCTGATGTCACTCGCAACGCTGATCTTGCTCGTGACCTTGGCCTGCCCGTTGTCGTGGTTGATTCCGTCCGGCTGGGTGCGATTGGTCGCACACTGGCAACGGTGACTGCCGCCCGAGCAGTCGGGCTGCATGTGGCTGCGGTGGTGCTTTCCGTAACAGAACCACTGGAGGAAACGTCCACTAACCCTCCAGACAGTCGCGCAGCGATTGCCCATGCCTCCTTGGCGGAACTCAGGCAATGGCTGCCTGACCTGCCGGTCAGTTGGCTGGCC
>RGBY01000214.1 GCA_009919445.1 Planctomycetia bacterium | reverse complement strand
ATGCCCACAGCCCGTCAGCCGTCTGTGCTCCGTCCCGCTACAGCCTGATGACCGGCAACTACCCTTGGCGAGGTCGGCTTCCTAATGGCACCTGGCACTTTCATCAGAAGTCACAAATCCTTCCCGGGCAGCAGCCGCTTGGTGATTTCCTACAAAAGGCTGGTTATCAGACTGCTTTCATTGGGAAGGTGCACCTCGGCGGAACGGTCTTCAGCAAGACAACCGGAAAGCCCGTTCCCTTCAACTATGACTACAGGGATATTGATTTTTCACGCAAATGGAAAGATGGCCCGGCTGATCTCGGCTTCAACTTCAGCTACAGCCTGCCTCAAGGGATTCAGGGGCCGCCCTACATAGCCTTCCGAAACGGCCTGCTCGATGCTGACCCCGCCGGCTTGAAAATTTGGCAGGCGGGACGCCACGGGAATTCAGAAATCCCTGCGGAAGGTTTCGGCTTCACCAGCTGGGACTCATCACTCGCAGGTGAGCATCTCGTCCGGGAGTCTCTCGGGTTTCTTGATCGCCATTTCGCACAAGCCCAGAAGGACGACGGCGGCAAACCTTTCTTTCTCCTCCACTGCACGGAATCGTGCCATGTCCCCCATACACCACCTGCTTCACTGGATGGCCAGCCGGTCAAGGGATCCGCTGGGGATGCCCACCTCGACATGCTGCATGAGGCCAACATCCAGTTGGGCCTTTTGATAGACCGCATCGAGTCGGCGGGGGAACTTTCCAACACGCTCATCATCTTTACCAGTGACAACGGCGGCCTGGCCCGAGGAAAGCCTGGTAATCACCGGCATGGGCACAACTCAAATGCCCCGCTCAAGGGCAGCAAGGCAACTATCTGGGAAGGTGGCCACCGCGTTCCTCTCATTACACGCTGGGGAGATGGCACACCTGCCGGTTCAATCATTCCACCCGGCACATCTTCAGAAGTTCTCGTTGGACTACAAGATATCTTCGCAACGCTGGCAGAAATCACTGGCGAGCAGATTTCTGAACAGGCGGCATTGGACAGCCAATCATTTCTCCCTGCCCTGCTCCAAGAACCCGACCTAAGTTGCCGGGAAACAATGCTGGTCCAAGCGAACGACGGCGACGCCCAGGGCCAGCGGCTTGCACGGGCTGTCTACCAAGGCCCCTGGAAACTCGTTCTCACGAAAGACGGACAGCCGCAGCACCTCTTCAACCTTGCAGACGACCTCGACGAGAAGTGCGATCTCGTCACTGATCCACAAAACGCCTCGCGGGTACAGGCTCTCCAGGCAGAACATGTGCGGATTGCCAATAGTAAGCGGAGCACCACTGTGAAGAAACGGGTCGCGGCGACCCAGACCAGTTTCAGAAAGCCGTCAGGTGTCCAACCCGCACCAATCAACGCCGAAGATCTCTTCAAGCCGGTTCGCCGCTACGAGATTGTCGCTAAACCAATGAAGGCAACGGCAACATACAAGCGACTTCGGAATGGCTGGCGGATTACCGGCAAATCACCACTCACGGTGCCTTTCGCACCAGCCGACGGAAAACCGTGGGACATCTCGGGCTTTCGTCTTATGGGGCTTGAAGTTGAGAATCAACAGCCCGGCGTCACCACGGTGCTTGGCAAACTCAACAACAGCAAGCCTCTCGGCTGGGGGCGACACTGTGTTGGACAGGCGGTTGCGGTTGCCGGAGAACAGGCCACCGTCGGCTTCGTCTTTCCAGTGACGAAGCCGGCCTATGACGGCCCGGCTGTCTTCAATGATCAGCTCGGCAAGCCGAACGGTCACCGGCATCATTGGCGACAATTCTTTCCCGAAGATGTTGTTGGCCTAATGCTCGAGATCCACTCTTCGACTGGAACAGTCGACCTCATTGTGAATGACCCATTCACCGCCTGGGAGGCAACCCCGCAGCGGGAACGCGACCTCCAGGAACGTCCCTACCTCGATCACTTCGGGCAGGTCCGGGCAGTCAACTGGCCGGGCAAGGCGACAACGGAAGCCGCCTTGAAAAAAGAACTTCGTGATGAACTTGCCGACGCTGCAGAAAAAGCCAAAACAATCCGCTCAAGCCGCTATGGCGGCTGGCTTGATGGCCCGCAGCTACAGGCGACCGGACGGTTCCGAACTGAGAAGGTCGATGGTCGCTGGTGGCTGGTCGATCCAGACGGCCGACTCTTTTTCTCAACTGGCGTCTGCATCGCAGGAACAGAAGCATTCACCCCAATCACGTGGCAGCGTCTCGAACAAAACTTTTTTGCCTGGCTTCCAGAATCAGATGATCCGCATTATTGGCTCACCCCCGTGAAACGCGGAGGGAAGAGCTTTGCTAACTTCCCAGCCCTCAACGCCGCAGCTGCACTCGGCAAAAACTGGCAGCAGACCAGCCGCGAGGGCATCCATAATCGGATGCGTTGCTGGGGCATGAATACCCTTGGGGCATGGAGCGACAAGAAGCTTCAGCAGGACGGCCAGACCCCCTACACCCTGCTAGCCTCGATTTGGTGGCAGACCGGCAAGAAGGTGCCGTCCCCTTTTCGCCAGGACTTCGTTACCGATTTATGCAAAGCGCTCGCCCAACACGCCTGGGCAAAGGATGACCCCTTCTGTCTCGGAGTTTTTATTGGCAATGAATTTGAGTGGCCCGACCGCTTCACTCCAATGGTGCTTGAACTGCCGGATGACGACTCGACCAAGCAATGGGTGATCGAACAGCTCAAGCAGAAATATAAAAACCTTGCCGCACTTAATGCAGCCTGGCAGACCAGCCTGCCGACATGGCTGGCGGCGGTTCGCCCGGGACCAAAGCACCAGCAGGCAGCCGCCGCGAAAGACCTAGAGCCTCTCTACCTCCCTTACGCTCGGGAATTTTTTCGGAAATCAAAAGAGGCTATCGAGCAGGTCCTTCCGGGCACACGAGGATACTGATATTCCAGTGATCTCAAGTGAGTTTCACTTTGGTGCCGTTGACCGTGGTGTGCCGAGCCCGGGGCTTTCCGCTGTTTGGGACCAGAAACAGCGTGGGCTCGCGTATGCCCGCTATCTCGCCTCCGCGTTGGCTCACCCACAATTTGTTGGCGTGCACTGGTTTGAGTGGATCGACCAGTCGGCAGCCGGTCGTCGTGACCGAGAAAATCATGCGGTTGGTTTTGTGGATGTAACGGGGCGATCTTGTCACCCGTTCGTAGACATTGTCAGCAGAGTTAATACGCAGAAAGAGCAGGTTAGAAAGGCGGGGCACACCAGAATCGAATCCGCCCTGGCCGAACTGCTTGAGACCTCACCCACGCGTTCTCCTCAGGCCAAAACAAAAAGGAACCGCCTGCCAGTGCAGCCCGTCGCCACGCCCGTGAGCGACAAGCAAAGACAAAACAAAACTCTGCAAACACCCCGACGAAAACCAAACCTTGTCGTCATTATGGCCGACGACCTCGGCTATGCTGACGTCGGCTTTAATGGATGCACTGATATTCCCACACCTCACATTGACTCAATCGCTAGCGGAGGGGTTCGTTTTCGTAGCGGATACGTCGCCTACCCCGTCTGTGGTCCAAGCCGTGCAGCGTTCATAACGGGCCGCTACGGCCAGCGGTACGGCTTTGAGCGAAACCCCCAGTACCAGACAGGCGACCCACTGATGGGACTGAGTCGCAGTGAGACAACACTTGCTGATTCCTTGTCAGCAGTTGGTTATCGCTGCGGTATTGTCGGCAAGTGGCACCTTGGCGCTCATGAGACGCTTCATCCCCTTGCACGTGGCTTCCATGATTTCTTTGGGCATCTCGGTGGGGGCCATCGTTATTTCCCTGGAGAATTAACAATTCGTGAGAGCACTGACGCAGAAGGCGAGGCTGAGAGTTACCGCACCTGGATTCTTAAAAACCATACACCAGTCGAACCAAAACAATATTTGACCAATGAGTTTTCAGATGCTGCGGTCGACTTTATTAACGAACATGCCGACCAGCCGTTTTTTCTGTTCCTGTCCTACAACGCGCCCCATCTCCCGCTGGAAGCGACGGAAAAATACCTCCAGCGGTTTCCTCAACTGACCGGCAAGCGAAAGACCTACGCCGCCATGGTCAGCGCAGTCGATGATGGTGTCGGTGATGTGCTAACCGCTTTGCGGCAGGCTGACATCGACGATGACACACTCATCTTTTTTCTCTCCGACAATGGCGGGCCCCATCTGAAAAATGCGTCACAAAACACACCACTCAAAGGTGGCAAGTCAGACGTCTGGGAGGGAGGCTACCGCGTGCCGTTTGCCGCTCGTTACCCTCGGGCTATTCCAGCCGGCATAACCTTTGACCAGCCCGTGTCGTCGCTCGAC
>RGBY01000213.1 GCA_009919445.1 Planctomycetia bacterium | reverse complement strand
CCAGGCGCCGAAGATGAACTCTGCAATTGGGACTAAGTCGTAACAAGGTAGCCGTAGGGGAACCTGCGGCTGGATCACCTCCTTTCTAAAGGATATCAAGGTGTCTTATTTTTGCTTCTGGCACTGATATGTGGCACCGCCTGCCTTTGGTCTGGTGGAGGAGTTCGCTCCATCACCATGATTGTCTGCAGGACCAAAAGATTGTGGAGACGATCGTTACTCGTCCTTGGACGAGGAGAGTCACCCGAAAGAGATGCCGACGTTTTCGTCGCGCTGTCGCAAGACACAACGACCGTCAAAGAATTGACCCGGTGGGCTGGCCGAGCCCATCGGGTTTTTTTGTGTTTTGGTCAAAGAGAGTGGCTTCCGTTTCGGCTTGCACGGGGTACATTGTCGTGCACAGACTACATTGTTGGTGCCCAGGTTCTGGTTTGAATGTGGCCTGCTTCCGGCTGGGTGAGCCGACAGTTTGGCGTGAGCACCAGGACACAACCTTTTTGGAACAGCGGGAATGAGCGGAGCGGGACAAAAGCAGTCGATTGCAGGTGTGACTCCTCCCCAAACGGCCGAGTCAACGATTATGACGGCCTGGCCGTCGGTCGGGGGAACGTCGCTCGGGCAGCTGTTGGGACGCCTTTACCGAATTAATGTTGGCGTCGGACCCTTTCGGGTCGGTCGCTTTGCGTTGTTGGCAACGCTCCCAATTGGGTTGATGCTTTATCTAGGAATGCGGCTGCCCTGGGCGATGAGGCGTTTTCAGGTCACGAACAGGCGGGTAACCGTCAATCGTGGTGTTTTGCCGATTGTCGAAAGGTATGTCGAGCTTGATCGGTTTGACACCATCGAGTTGGTTGTGCAGCCAGGACAGGAGTGGTTCGACTGCGGTGATCTTGTTTTCCGACTTGGTGCCATCGAAACCCTGAGGCTAAACGGCGTCAGCCGTCCGGAGCCCTTTCGGCGGATCTGCCTTGAGGTAAGGCAGTCGTACGTCGGTGTGCGGGCAGCGGTGGAGCGTTCGACCGGGGCAGCGTAAAGAGAGGCTTCCCTGCCTTTCATCAGACTTTTCTGCCACCAACAACGGTCCCCCTGTTTGTGATCGCCATTGCGATTTCGCGGTGGGCCTCCTCATCGAGACGGCAGCTGATCGCCTGGGCGTTGATGGCGATCTGTTCCGGGCTGGTGGCCCCGACAAGCACGCTGGAAATGCCCGGCTGAGCCATCGTCCAGGCGAGAACGAGCGCAACCAGCGGTACACCAAGTCGGTCAGCCACGCTGCGAATTGCCTCGACAAAGTCGAGGTTTCGCTGAAACTCGTTGCCCTGAAACATGGCGTACTTGTGCCGACTGTCTGTGTGGGGAAAGGTCTGTTCCCTGGTCATGCCGCCAGCAAGAAGTCCCTTCATTAAGGGCCAGTAGGTAACCATGCTCACTTCATGGTCCTGGCACCAAGGAAGCAACTCGGGTCGGATTTCCTGCTGCAACATGTTGAAATGACGCTGGCAGACCGTCAGCGGACAAACGGCAGCAAACCTCTGGCTGTCCGCTAGGGAGCCGTTAGAGAGCCCCACCGCTCGTGTCTTGCCCTCCTCGAGAAGCCGCCGGAGTTCTTCGGCAGATGCTTCAATGGGTACGTTGGGCGGATGCGTTCAGGTCGGCCGTTGACAGTCTGACGGCGATCTGGCTGCCAGTGGATGCCACACTTGCTGGCCAGAAAGACCTCTGCCCGTCGGCCCTTGAGGGCTGCTGCGATCGCCTTCTCACTTTCGCCGTGTTCGCCATAGCAATAGGCCGTGTCGAGATGATTGATGCCATGCTCGAGGGCAGTGGCGACCGTGCGAACGGCGGCATCACGGGTTACGCCAGAACGAGTCATGCCAGCCAATGGCCAGCAACCGAGAGCCAGTTCTGACGCTGGGAGGCCATTGCTACAGACCAGTTGTCGGGAAAGCGGCTGGCTCATGGCAAGGAGTGCTAAAAAGGTTAGCCAGATGATTGGGGTGGAGAGAACAGGCCGGTGCGGAGAAAGGCATCGGTGTGGGTTGCCGCATCACGACGAAACAATACGGCTGAATGAAGGCACGGGAGTGTGATGTGTTCGTGGGGAATTCCGAGTCGCGTGCTCTCCAAACTGACAAGCGTGTCTTGAGCAGCCGCGATGATACCAACATCGACATTATCTGGATCAGCAAGTGAATTGACGAGGCTGTCCGGTGCCGTCGTTAACTCAGCGACCGGCCGAAAGACTCTTCCGACAATTCCAGGCATGGCCGTCGCTACGAAGGAACCCCGGTTTGGTGGCGTCAGCATGACAAAGCGGCCGAGTTTACGGGGACGCTTGGTGGCGATTGCCATGCGTCCGATGATGCAGCCCATGCTGTGGGTAACGAGATGAATCTGCTCGATCTGTTCGTCTGCTTCCAGCCGGTCGAGGTAGGCAGAGAAACGACCTGCGTGATGCGTCACTGAGGTGAGAAAACTCTCATAGCCCCAGATCTTTGTCTCCCAGCCGGTCCGCCGCAGCCTGGCTGCGAAAAGCTTCAGCAAGAGCCTGTGCGCCATGAAGCCGTGGGTGAGTACAACCACGTGACGGCCAGGAGATCCTGGTGGGGCCGTGAGTGATGCAGGCGAAGGCACGACAGGAATCCCTTAGCCCGGTCGTACGGCGGGCCGTACGGGGGCAGGGCAGCAGTCGAGAGGGCAGATGTCGTGGCTCGCCGGGAGCCGGCCCACCGCAGTCCGCTCAGGTAAGTTCCAGGCTCGTTCAGCAATCAGGTCACGGATCGCTCGCACAAATTCAGGGGCGGTGCCGACGGTGGCTGCCCGAGCCATGGTGATTCCGAGTTCGTTGCAGAGATCATGCGCTTCTGTATCAAGGTCGAAAAGGACCTCCATATGATCAGAGATAAATCCGATCGGCGCGATGACCACACCGGTCACAGCCTGTGCTTTCAGTTCTCGGATCGCGTCGCAGATATCGGGCTCCAGCCACGGTTGCGTGGGAGGGCCGCTTCGGCTTTGGTAGACGAGTTTCCAGTTGGTTACGCCAGCCTCCGCAGCGACGAGACGAGATGCCTCTTCGAGTTGTTCACAATAGCGGGAAGACGAGGCCATTGAGACTGGGATGCTGTGAGCAGTGAACAGAACAGGTACGTCCGGACCTTGACCAACCGTGTTGACTGCCGCAGAGACGTTGCGAGCCATGGGGCCGACAAACCCAGGATGATTGAAGAAGACGCGGATCTTGTCGACGTCTGGGGCTGTTGGGCCAACTGCTTCTCGAGCGGCCATAATATTTTCGCGGTACTGACGGCAGCCGGAGTAACAGCTGTAGCCACTGGTGACAAAAGCCAGTGCCCGTTTGACGCCTGCCGCTGCCATTTCCCGTATGGTGTCGGTGAGCAGGGGGTGCCAGTTACGATTCCCCCAGTAGATTGGCAGAGACGGGCCAGATGCAGCCAACTCCTTTTTCAGCGCATCGATCAACAGTTTGTTCTGATCGTTGATCGGGCTCTTTCCGCCAAAGTGGTAGTAGTGCTCAGCAACTTCGAGCATCCGTTCTCGCGGAACCGGACGACCGCGGAGGACGTTCTCTAAAAACGGCAGAACGTCTTGGGGACCGTCAGGCCCGCCAAAGCTGAGAAAAAGAACGGCGTCGTACTGGCTCTCTGGCATATGCCTTCCATGTGGATCGCCGACAACCATCACGGCGTCCGAGTCTCGGCCGGGCGTTGCCGAAACTCGGAGATTCGCCAATAAGGGCGTCCTAATGAGGTTGACGAGATAAGAGTGACCCCACGGGGATTCGAACCCCGGTTACCGCCGTGAAAGGGCGATGTCCTAGGCCTCTAGACGATGGGGCCGATTTGAGTGAACCGACAGGCTGGCAGCCGCTGGGTCACTCGCTTCGCTATCGAAAGATAGCCTGCAACCTCGCTGAAGTCGAGGGCCAAACCAATTTGGCCGAGGGTCTCGTCGATCCCGGTGCAGAGAAGGCCGGCATAGTCCCTACGCCTACTCCACCCAGGTTTCGTCCGAGACAGCGTCGGCTTGCTCGTTCCGAGTTTCCGCTGGGGTGGCACCAGCCAACGGTTGGGGTTCGGAGACGGCGAATGCGTCTGGGGTCTCCCCGCGGGCGATCGCGTCGTAGACCTCGCTTCGATGGACAGGCACCTCCTTGGGCGCCTCCACGCCAAGGCGAACCTTATCGCCACGGATTTCAACAACAACAATGCGAATGCTGTTGTTGATTACGATGCTTTCGTCTTTTTTTCTAGAGAGAACAAGCATAAGACCATCCTTGGCGATCGACCCTCCAGCGGGC
>RGBY01000212.1 GCA_009919445.1 Planctomycetia bacterium | reverse complement strand
GCCCGCACGATTAGCATCGACAAGAACGAGACCACCATTGTCGAAGGTGCAGGCAAGCCAGCAGACGTTCAGGCCCGTGTCCAGCAGATTCGCAATCAGCTCAATGCGACTGAGAGCGAATATGATCGCGAGAAGCTACAGGAACGTCTGGCAAAGTTGACCGGTGGCGTCGCTATTGTTTCGGTCGGCGCTGGCACTGAAGCTGAAATGAAGCAGAAAAAGGCGCGAGTTGAAGATGCGTTGCATGCGACTCGTGCTGCCGTTGAGGAAGGCATTGTGCCTGGCGGCGGTGTCGCCCTGGTCCGCTGCCGCGAGGCAGTTGAAAAAGCCCGCTCTCAGGCGAAGGGCGATGAAAAGATTGGCGTCGACATAGTGCTGGGCGCACTTGAGGGGCCGCTGCGACAGATTGCTGAAAATGCAGGCATCGATGGTGGCGTCGTTGCCGACGAGGTCTCGCAGAAGGACGTCCACATTGGCTATGACGCCAACCGGGGTGAGTACGTCGACATGGTGAAGGCTGGCATTATCGACCCGGTGAAGGTTGTGCGTGTTGCCCTGACCAATGCGGCGAGCATTGCCGGGCTACTGCTCACGACAGAGGCCCTCGTCACCAACCTCGAGAAGGAAGACACCAAGAAGCAGCGGATCGAGGGTTCGGTACGCTAACTTTTGAGACCGCAACAGGTCTGGTGGAGTGATCCGACGGACTCTCTTTGAGGCTGGAGACCACCAGAAATGAAGAGCCCGATCTGGGTCGACGCGAGCGAGTTGCCGATCGGCCGGGAGAATTAATTCCATGGTCGACCAGCGTGACTACTACGAAGTTCTCGGTGTCGAACGCCGGGCCTCGACCGTACAGATAACCGAGGCGTATCGCAAACTCGCGATTCGCTTCCACCCCGATAAGAATCCAGGGGACGACGAAGCGGCCGGCCGCTTCAAGGAGGCCGCCCGGGCATTCGAAGTACTCTCTGACGAGAACCTGCGGAGCCGCTACGACCGGTTTGGGCATGCCGGCCTACAGGGTGGTGGTGGTGGGCAGCATGAGTTCAATGACATTTCCGATATTTTCGAGGCATTTGGTGACCTCTTTGGTGGCGGCATGTTCGGCGGTGGACGCAGCCGTGGCCCCCGCGTTCGGAAAGGCCGCGACGTCTTCTGTGGCGTAACGCTCAGCCTGGTCGAGGCAGCCCGCGGCGTGACCAAGACAATACAGTTCGCCCGCCATGAGGAATGTGACACCTGTAGCGGAAGTGGCGCCAGGCCCGGCTCATCACCCCAGGCTTGTGAATACTGCGGTGGTAAGGGGCAGGTCCTTCAGGCCGCCGGTGTTTTCCGTCTGCAGACCACCTGCCCTGCCTGCCGTGGTGCCGGCAAGGTCATCAAGGACAAGTGCGGCGACTGTGTCGGTGAGGGACTCACTGAGGTCACCGTCGAGCGTCGGGTGACGATTCCTGCCGGTGTCGACAATGATGTACGGGTCCGCCTTGCCGGCGAGGGCGAGCCGGGCGGCAACGGTGGGCCTCCCGGTGACTGCTACTGTGTCATTGAGATCGAGCAGCATCCGTTCCTGCGCCGGGACGGCCATGAACTCCATTGCGAGGTGCCGGTCACCTTCAGCCAGTGCGCACTCGGCACAACTGTTGAGGCCCCCACCCTTGAAGGACCAAAACCGCTGCAGATCCCTAAAGGCACGCAGCCCGGGGACGTCATCCGCGTCCGCGGTCTTGGTATGCCCGACGTCCGCGGACGGGGAGTGGGCGACCTGAACGTTCACATCCACGTCGAGGTGCCAAAGAAACTCTCGCCGCGAGCGGAGGAACTCCTGCGTGAACTCGCCGAAGAAGAACAGGCGGAAGTAAGCCCAAAACGTTCAAGTTTTCTGAGCCGACTCGCTGAATACTTCACTGCCGAGCCCACGCCCACCTCGGCAGATGCCAATACCCCTGACGCATAATCAGACTTTTCCTCACTGACTTTACGCCCTGTACTGTTTGACACGCTGGTGGAGGACCTCACCATGACCACTCCTGACGACCGCGGCCCTGGCCAATCCGAAAAGCCGGAAAGCCAACAGGAGGTAGATGATCTGCCACTCGACGCTCCGGCAGAACCTGAGGCTGAAGCTGGCTCAGACGCTACCTCCACGGTCGAGGCCCAGCTGGCCGAGGCAGAGGAACGGCTGCTCCGGGCACGGGCAGAAATTGAAAACGTACGCAACCGTGCCCGCCGTGAATACGAGGATCTTCTCCGCTATCGGGAGATGGATCTCCTTCGCGATATTCTGCCGGTCCTCGACAATATCGAGCGAGCGATCGAAGCGAGCGAGAAAACGGCCGACCTCGAAAGCCTGCGTGCCGGCTTCAAGATGACCGGCCAGCAGATTGAGAAACTCTTGGAAACCCACGGCTGTCAAACGATCGAAACCGAAGGGGTCGATTTTGATCCAAACGTCCACGAGGCAATTCTCCAGCAGCCAACTGCAGACGCCCCTGCGGGCTCGGTCATTGGGGTTGCAAGCCGGGGTTATCGTCTCCACGACAGGGTCGTTCGTCCTGCCCAGGTGATTGTGGCGGCAAGGAACTCATAGGTGACTCATCGGAGTATTTCCGGAACACGTGGCATGCGGCCACCTGCGCGACCGGAAATTTGGGCTGACCATGTGGGAAAGAATCGTCTATGCCAACGTATGATTACGTCTGCGATGCCTGTGGCCATGCGTTCGAACTATTCCAGTCGATGACCGACTCGGTCAAGCGAACGTGCCCGGAATGTAAAAAAAAGAAACTGCGGCGGCTGATTGGGACTGGAGGAGCCATCATGTTCAAAGGCTCCGGTTTTTATCAGACCGACTACCGCAGTGACTCCTATAAAAAAGCTGCAGCTGCCGACAAGCCGCCCAGCGGGAAAGCAGAGGGTGGCAAAAAGGACGGCAGCAGCACCCCAAAGAAAGAGTCTGGCAAAGCCGATGGCTGATCACCAAAACCGTCTCCACGGCGTTCTCTAAGAAGGTCTCTTCATGCCCCGTTGCCCTGTCTGCGATCAACCGGTGTTTCTTAGCGCAACCCCCCTCCAGCCAGCAACCCCGACTGCACCCTTTTGTAGCGACCGGTGCAAAACCATTGATTTAGGTCGCTGGCTCGCTGAATCCTACAGCGTCCCGCACGTTGCCCGCCCTGAGGACGAGGACGACGGCGAACTGGCACCCGACAGTTTTTATCAGGCAGAATAAGATGCCGTCTTGGGTGGAGTCTGGTATCCTCCGCCAGGGCACCGAGTCTCAATCGGCCCCTGCCCGTCACCCCCCGATTACGCATGGGAACGAAGATGACAGAAACCCCACCCGCAGCTCCGTCAGGCAGAATTGTTCATGAGGTTGTCTGGAGCGATGCCTTTTCCTGGTGGATTCTCTTCAAGGCCGCCGGACAGGCATTCGCCCCAACTGTTTTGATTCTCGCCACGCTCGGTTCGCTCGCCACCTGGGCCGGGCTGTCCCTGGCCGATTCCCTCGGGATCCCGGCCGCCGTTGAACTACCGGCTGAGGCGGTCGCCAGCGAGGCTTTGACAGCTGGTGCTGACGGCAATTTTTCTTCCCCAAGCGGGGTTGTGCTGCCCTCGCTCGTAGGCCTGATCGATCGACTCCCAACTCCTGTTGCAGACTTGCTCCACCTTATGGTGACGCCTTGGAACCCGTTAGCGACGACTGCTGAATTTCTTGGAAGTCTCGCCCGGATCTTCTGGTTCATTTTAGTCTGGTCAATTTTTGCCACGGCAATAGTCCGCCACGTTGCCCTGCGGCTTGTCGACGAAGAGTTGCCCGGCTTCCGCTGTGCCCTCGGTTTTGGCTGCCGCAAATGGCTTTCGTCATTCAATTCAGCCGTCTTTGTTTTTGTGGGTCTCATCGCCTTGGCCCTCCCCGGTGCCGGCCTTGGGCTGCTCATGCGGTTTGACTGGGGGCTGGCCGTGGCCGGTGCCATCTGGCCACTGGTGCTTTTGGGAGCGGTGGTTCTCGCCGTTCTCGCAATCGGCCTGGCGGCTGGCTGGCCCCTGATGGTCAGCGCCGTCGGCGTGGAGCGTGGCGATAGTTTTCAGGCAATTTCAACTGGTTTTTCCTATCTCTACCAGCGGCCCATTCACTTTGCGTTTTACAGCCTGATTTCCTGCCTCGTGGCACTTCTCGCGTTTTTCGCGGCAGGCATCTTCGCAGATGCCACGATGAACCTTGCGGTCTTAGCAACCAGTTTTGGAATGGGACACAGCCGCACTGCTAACGTGGTTGCCGCAGTCACGAGTGGTGGCAATGATCCACGTTGGGGTGTTCAGGCGTTGCAGTTCTGGACAGACGGCCTCCGCACGATGCTGGCCGCCTTCGGCTGGGGA
>RGBY01000211.1 GCA_009919445.1 Planctomycetia bacterium | reverse complement strand
GCCCAAGCAGCCAATCACTTCCGTACCGCACCATATCAATGGCCAGATCGTTCCCCGTGTAGACGCGAAAATCAGGCCGAAGCTGATTCCGAAGAGTGAGCCGCTCCCACTCCAGTCGCCGCGATAATGACGAGTGCTTGGCACCAAGGCAGTTGGGAATTTTCAACAACTCCGCATAGGCCTCGCGGCCGAGAACCCGGCCGCTGGGCACAAAGGCCGTCGCCAGTTCAAAGCCAATGAAACGGGGAACCATGGCGGCAAGCTGCTGATATCTCGCGATGACATCGCTATCCTGCCCGGCCGTCAGGCCGAAGGAGGGAAAGATGACGGGAACCGCGTCGACTTGAGCGATCATCTCGAACTGCCGCCGGTAGCCATCCTGGTCAAAGGCGGCACCGGGCTGATCGACCACACAGGCACCCGCCACGAGTTCACCGGCGGGAACGGCCTCCCGCGCAACCTGGAGCGCCTGGCCGCGAGTGACATCATCAAGAAGCTGCACATAACCGGTGTCCATGTTTATCGCCGGCGTGATCCCAGCAGCCACAGTCCGGCTGACATGTCGAGAAAACGCCAGCCAGTCCACCTGCCCGTCGGCCCCGTAGGGAAGCAGGATGGCCGAAATTCCCTGAATCGGTCGGCCTCTCTGGACAAGCGGAGCAGGGTCAAAGGGCATGGAAAACCTGTGTCATAGAATTGAGTGGACGTCACCGACCGCAGACTTTATAACCGATCGGTTATGAAGAGTCCAACTGGTTCCTTTCCCAGGCTTTCCCGGTTCCGCACTGCCGCGGACCTCCGTGCGCACCTTGCCAGCCTCAATGCAGCGATCCCCCTCGACGAGTCGGCCCAGCCCGCCGCGGACTCGCCACTTGCAGAGCCGATCGCTGTAGGTGGGGTCACTGTTGGCAACCGCTGGTGCATTCACCCCATGGAAGGATGGGATGCAACAGCCGACGGCCGTCCCACCGAGACCTTGCTGCGACGCTGGCGGCGGTTCGGCGAAAGTGGGGCGAAGCTGATCTGGGGCGGGGAAGCGGTCGCTGTTGTGGCAGAGGGTCGGGCCAACCCGAACCAGTTGCTGGCCCCGGCTTGCGGTGAGAAAGGCCTGGCGAAGCTTCTCACCACCGTCCAAGAGAGCCATCGCAAACGTCATCAAACCGACGCCGATCTTCTCGTCGCGTTGCAACTCACCCATTCCGGCCGGTTCTCACGACCAACGCCCAGCGGACCAAGCCCGCGTCTCGCCTACCACCATCCGCTCCTCGATGGCCGACACGCCATCAACCCTGACGACACGGCCTGCGTCCTTACCGACGATGACGTTGAAAGACTTATCGATGCCTATGTGGCTGCGGCCCAGTCTGCGGCAGCGGCCGGATTCCCCATGGTTGATATCAAAGCCTGCCACGGTTATCTGTTGCACGAGTTTCTGTCGGCCCGACGCCGTCCGGGCAAATACGGTGGTGACTTTACGGGACGTTGCCGACTTCTCCTTACCATCATCGCCCGCATACGTGATGTCTGCCCCCGGCTGCTTGTTGGTGTGCGGCTGTCGCTCTTTGACACGATTCCCTGGCACAAGGTCGGCAACCACGGCGAGCCCTGGCCACACAACAAGGCCGAACCCTACGACTGCGGCTTTGGCGTTGACCAGCAGGATCCACAGCAGATGGACCTGGCAGAGCCACTCGACCTTCTGCGGATCCTCCGCGACCAAGGCGTAGTGGCGGTCAACCTGACAGCCGGCAGCCCATACACAGTGCCTCACATTCAGCGTCCTGCAGCGTTCCCACCTTCCGACGGCTACCCCCCACCGGAAGATCCGCTGGTCGGCGTCTGGCGCCAGGTTAATGCCGCCCGGCAGGCCAAGCAGGCTGTCCCCGGCCTTGTTTTGGTCGGCTCGGGCTATTCCTACCTGCAAGAGTTTTTGCCGCATGCGGCCCAGTCGCTCGTACGGGATGGCTGGATCGACCTGGTCGGTCTCGGCCGCATGGTCTTGTCCTATCCTGAGCTGCCGGCAGATGTTCTTGCGGGCCGCGACCTGAAGCGGAAACTTGTCTGCCGCACCTTCAGTGACTGCACAACCGCACCGCGACAAGGCCTACGGAGCGGCTGTTATCCACTCGACGCGTACTACAAAACGCTCGAGCCCGATGCCGCGTCGCTTCAAGCCCATAAACGACAATGACCACGTGCGGCCCACGCAACCCTGGACGCACTCGCGGCAACCTACTGAGGGCTGGTATCCGGCTCTTTGCCAGCCGTGGTTTTCATGGTGTCGGCGTTGCTGAAATTGTGTCAGAGGCGGGCTGCAATAAGCGGATGCTCTATCACTACTTCGGCGACAAGGAGGGGCTCTACGTTGCTGTGCTCCAGGCCGTCTATGCCCGGATGGAGCAGGTTGAGACGGCGCCCCTACCGCCTGAGGCATCCACTGCAGCCATGATCTGCGAGATCATGCAGCGGCATTTTCATTTCCTGGCGACAGACAACGAGTTCGTGAAACTTCTCCTCTGGGAGAACCTCAACGAAGGCCGACTCTTGGCCCGCCATCCGGGGCTCCTGACGAAGGCCCCCATTCTGCATCAGCTCCGCACCATCCTCGAAGCGGCCCAGAGCCGAGGTGAGATCACGGCAGCGGATGACCCTCGGCACCTGCTTATCCTGATGATTGGGATGTGTTTCATCCACTTTTCCAATCAGCATACGCTGCGACAGGCAGTCGACCTCGACATGGCCGATCCGCATATCCAGGCCGAGGGGCTACGACTTGCCCAACAGATGGTCCTTGCCTATCTGGGGCTAGCCCCGCCTGAGGCGAATGGTGTCTGATCCGTCAGGCCAATGCTCTCCTAATCCGAGGTGTGCCCTACACGAAGTGGCGAGCCCCGAGACGTCGCCGTAGACTCGTGGTCACCATTTCGTAATACCATGCCAGCCAAGAGACACCAGGATGAATGTCCTTGCGAGTGCTCACAGCATTCAACTTTCGACTCAGATGCGGCTGCTGTTGGCAGGTGCGCTCGTCGGGTATGTCCTGTTTCTCCTTGTCGTCAGCATCGTCGCCAGTCGCCGCGTCGAGACGGAAACTGACTATCTTGTTGCTGGTCGGCGGCTGCCCCTGTTTTTGGCATGGGGCACGCTGATTGCGACCTGGTTTGGCGCGGCCACCATGTTTGCTGCTGCCGGTGCAGCCCGCAGTGATGGCCTGCTCGGAGTCATCCTTGACCCCTTTGCCTGTGCTGGAACGCTGGTGCTTTCCGGTCTGTTCTTCGCCCGTCCACTCTGGCGGATGAATCTTCTCACCATGGCCGACTTCTACCGTCAGACCTATGGGCCTGCCGCCGAACTCACTGGCGGGCTCATCCAGGTGCCAAGCTATTTCGCCTGGATCGCGCTGCAATATTCAGCCCTTGCCGGAATCCTTGAACTCTATTTTGGCATTCCGCTTCCACTGGGCATTCTGCTCGTTGCTACTGTTACCTTGACGTACACCATGATCGGCGGCATGTGGTCCGTCACCCTGACAGATAGTCTGCAGATCCTGATTGCCATCGCCGGTCTTTTGGTCCTGACGGCGGCCACACTGAGCGATTCTGCACTAGGGAATGGAAACCCGGTGACAGGGCTCGCCGTCCTTTATGAGCGAATAACTCACGACTACCCCGACCATCTGCGGTTCTGGCCAGACCAAGAGACGACTGGTGCGGGGATACCCTATGTCACTGCCATCCTGGGTGTTCTTGCGGCCTGGGCCACCGGCCTTTTCGGCAACATTCCCGGTCAAGACCTGCAACAGCGGGTCTTCTCTGCCAAAGATGACAAGACCGCCAGCCGGGCCTGTATCCTCGCGGGCATCCTCTATCTCGTCTTTGGCAGCCTGCCCCTTCTGCTGGGATTTGCCTCGCTGGTCACCCATCCAGACGGTGCGATCGACCCGGTCGCCTTTCTCGCGAATGAATACCTTTCGCCCGTTATGCTCGTTGTCTTCGTCATTGCCGTGGTCTCAATGATTGTTTCCACCGCCACCAGTGCGGTCCTCGCCCCAGCAACCATTCTTGGGCACAACCTCCTGCCGCGACTCAGCTGGTTCCCCAGTGGTAATGCCTTACTCCGCGACCGGCTCAGTGTTGTGGCTGTTTCACTTGGCGGTATCGGCCTCGCCCTCCTTGGCGAGTCCTTGATGGGGCTTCTCGACATCGCCCTCTCTATCCAGCTGTCGGCCCTCTTTCTGCCGGTTCTGTTTGGACTCTATGGTCGCCCGCGGAACCAGGCCTGCTGCGTCTTGGCCATGACAGCCGGGTTTTTCGTCTGGGCGGCCGCTTACACCAACGAAACGCTTGCCCCGGAGCTCCCCTTGTTACTGCCCAGCCTGCGAGTCATTCCCGCCGATTTTTACGGGCTTG
>RGBY01000022.1 GCA_009919445.1 Planctomycetia bacterium | reverse complement strand
TGCCTGCTCCACGCCACCGCTGACTGTTTTCTGAGCCTGAACAACAACCTTATTCCAGTCGTCGTAGTCATTGGCCTGTCCATCACCAAGGCCCGTCACCCCGTGGCACTTCACGCAGTTCGCCTTGTTGCCATAGAATAATTCCTTCCCCTTGGCGATAGAAGCCACCATATCGAGGTCGGCCGGCATCTCGGGCACGTCAATGACAGCGTCCGGTGCCGACTGCCATGACTCTGCTACCGGCAGAAGGATTTCTTCGATGAGAAATTCTCGGGTCTCTGGCAGGCGTCCCTGATCTTCATCATCCAACTCAAAATAGGCTCGCATGAGGGACAGTTCGACCTCGCCGCGAATACTGAGGTACTTGACGTACTCTGCCAGCGCGTCGATTTTTGCCTGACTCAAGAGATCAAAAGAGGGCATGGAACTGCCAGCCAGACCGTTCCGAAGCACCAAGACAAGGTCCTCATGAGTCGGCTTGTCGGCCCTCTCAGTACTTTTGAACTTGAAGACCCCCGGCCGATAATCCCGTGGATAGGGATTGAGGAATGCCGCCGTCGGGCCCATGCCGTCACCAGTCACGCCATGGCAATGGGCACAGTGCTCGCGATAGAGACCGTTTTTCCGGCCTACGATGTCACTTCGCACCGGCCCCGCGGCCAGCAGCAATTTAGCCTCATCAAGCCCCGTTTCCGGCAGCACAACCGGCGCGTCTGGGGTACCAAATAACGCTGCCAGAATCGTGGCAACCTGCTGCTCTTGGGACGGCTTGAGACGCTGGGCAGAGGCCTCAAACAGGTTGAGCCGAAAGGACGCCTCCGGCGTCGGGCCACAGCCAGCACCGGCTAGAGGCACCAGAAAAATGACCGCAAGCCGAACAACCCAGCGGCAGCCGAGCGGCTGTGATGGTCGATCAAACGCAGCCCCGGTTTGTTCCGGATGGGTCTGCCTCATATTCGCTTTGGTCAGGTCGGCCACTGTCGTGCACTCCGTCAACACCGTCGTGAATCTGCTTTTGTCAAATTTTGGATTTCACCAGCCAACATGGCTGGCAATGCTCAACCGCTGATGGCATCTGCGGGCACCTCGAGGGCACCCAGGTCACGAACCTCATTCTCTTTCAACGTAATCTTGAATCGGCCCTTGGCATTCCACTTCAGTTCCGGTTGATCGAGGCTCAGCGCCCCGCTCCTTCCGGTCGAACGTTCATGCCAGACCTGAAACTCCAGCGGCTCACCAGCCGGAAGGTCAGGAATTGTGAAACTACCGTCGGCGGCAGATACCGCCACATAGCCATCTTCACGGAAGACTGCGTATGCCTTCATCCATGGGTGAATGTTGCACGTGACTGATACGGGCAGGCCAGTCTCCCGCCCAGGCGTAAAGACGGTCGAGTCCCCAGCAGGAATCAATTGATTGAAACTCGTGCCAGAGATATTCGTGTTGTGCCCAATCGGGTCACTGTTTTTGACACTGACTGGCTGCCCAACTCGGGCGGCAAAAACGGGAGTCATGAATTCACAGTTCTTTTGATCGAAGAGCAGTTTTTCCTGAGGCACTTCAGCCTTCACTCGACTCGACTTCCTCAAGAAGACAACCACATTCGCCAGTCCCTTGGTTGAACCATCAACCATGAGGCTCTGGTCATAAAGTTTCATTCCGCCCTTCGAGCAGACCTCAGTATCCTTGTCGACTACGAGCGCCTTCGGTGCCGCCGGTGTCCCCAAAAAGGTGAAGGAACCCTTGAGAGTCGCCCACCCTGTGCCCTGACTCTGCTCTTCGGCCTCACCACCGCCAGCGGCTGACGATTCGGCCAATGACGCTCGCAACGCCGTGGCGGCGGCCACATCAACCTTTGGCCCCTCAACCGGGCTGCCGGCACCACAACCGACACTGGCAGCCAGAACCGCACAGACGGTCGCGCCCAGGCAGGAACGAAACAGGTTACTAGTCATCAATTCTTCCATATAAATGAGGCCGGGAACCAACCGGCAACGCATCGCCATTCCTACTTGAAAACCTTGGCATCGATCACGATGTCGCCAAGGTCGGTGTCTCCAGATTCCACCGTAAAATCGATCCGCCCACGCTTGGCGTCGGTCTTCTTCCCACCAATTTTGAACTCATCAAGATAGCCGCCCTTTTCGTGCCAGAGCTGAAACTCTAGTTCTTCGCCAACGGGAAGATTTTCAATCACAAAACTGCCGTCTTTCCCAGAGACCGCACCGTACGGATTTGGCCGAATGACCAGGTAGGCTTTCATCCAAGGATGGATGTTGCAGGTGACGGCGGCAGGAATGGCCTCATCCCGACTGAAGGTGACGTCAGATGATCCCTTGCTCGGAATCAGACTATTGCTTGGCGAATTTTTCATCGTTGCAATGTTGCTGTTGTGACCGATCGGGTCAGAATTCTTGATTGTCAGTGTCTGCTCCGTCTGCACAAAGCCGACGTGTGGCTCGAAACGACAGTCTTTGTTGTCGAGAACAACCGGGGCCGCTTTTGAACCATCCTCAAGGTCGGGGTGCACGGTCACTTTCTTCGACCGGACGAAAATGACCACATTGGCAAGTCCACCGTCTTCGGCGACAACGACTTCTTCATTGACGAGTTTGTGCTTCCCGCAGACTTCAATGTCTTTGTCGGCCGTAATAGCAACTGGCGCCGGGGTGTCGCCGTCAACAACAAACCTGCCCTTGAGGCTCGCCCATTCACCAGCACGCACGAACTGCGAGCCACTCAGAATGAGACCTCCAACGATGGCGATACGCGCGGCGTGAAGGAATATGGCTGGGTGGAACATGGGGGATTGGTCCTTTCTCAAAGGGTTCAGTTATCCACACGGCTGTCTATTTGAATACTAGTCGCCGACGCAACATTTTGGGGGCCGGTCTGACCGACTGATGCCGCCTCACCCGCCGGAGGGGGGAGGTACGAGTCGAGCGAGAATTGCCGCTTGGCAAACTCATCGAAATGCATCAGCAGGTCCGTCAAACCACCCACCTGTTGCTCACTGTCACCGACATACAGATCCTGACTCACTGGTTTGTCGTGAGGAATGTTGACCGGCATACCCGTGTAAGGCAGGAAGCGTTTCGGATTGGCAATCCATTCATAGACGTACTCTGGCCGCAGTCGCTCGTGGACTCGTCCAAGCTGTGGCGCCAATGCCTTCGGATTACCAGGCGGTGCGTAGTCTCCGACCAAATGGCACTTCACGCAGTAATTGTTGTTGGTAACGATTCGCATCGCACCTTCCAGATGCTCCGGATAGCGGGTTTCGGCTTCTGCTAATGACGAGTCGTCAAGCCTTGAATCGTAGACGTAGGGGTAATCAGCCCCGTCAACTGACGCGAAATAGTCCGTCAAGGCTGCCGCCTGACTCGATTGCAGATTGAATTTCGGCATCCGCAACACCGCGGCTGGACGAATTGGATGCGGGTTCAGCAGAAACTTGTGGAGCCACGGCGATTGAACCTTCGTGCCTTCACCAACGAGTGGAGGTGGCAGCCAACCCCAAGCATCATCTGGCTTCACGTTGGGATTGATCTCTCGCTCATCCTCGATCACGACCGGGAACAGCAAGCGAGCAAGTTCACCGCCCTTGGCAGGATAGTGCTTCCCGGCCTGAATGGCATCTTCAGGTACGAAAAGACTGGGGCCTCCGACGAGCCTCGGCTCACCGTCAACAAGCGTGTCCTTCCAAAGCATGACCGGCCGGTGAAGAACAACATCTTCTTCATCAGGCTCAACCGGAATGCCGTCTTCGTCCACAAACTGAGGCTTACCCGTTTCCGGATCGAGTACCGGCATACCGACCAGCGAGGTCTGCAGCCTGCCTTTGGCATCCTTCCGCAGCGACTGCTCCACCTGCTTCGGAGTAAAGTGACCACGCAAGAACGAGTAGTCATTGAAGTCATTTGGAAAGCCAAGGGTTTCCGGTTCGTAAGCGATGTCCCAACGATCCATCTGGAGCGTATGGCACCCGCCACAATTAAACCGCTCGGCCACGACGAGCCCATCAAGACGCGCCTGCTCACGAGGCGTGGGGTTGTAGACAAACTCTGGCGCCGGTGGTTCGGCGACGAGCCCCAGCACGAAGGTCATCACCGCCTCTCGCTGCTTGGCATCAAACGGGAACTGAGGCATCCGGTACCGTTCGTTGTACGACTTGTTTTCAACCTTCTTGTAGTCATAACTCCGCGGCTGCCGCAGTTTCTGCCAGAGAAACCCTTCGCGTTCGTGACCGAGCAACTTCTCAAGGAAGTAGCCCGTGTCAGGATCGACACTCTCCGGCGAGAGGTGAACGCTGTCGTCATCAGCCCGATAGGCCAACTCTGCTGAGCCCAGCGAATCGGCACCGGTGGTGCCAGCATGATCGGCTGACTCGTCAGGCCCGTGACCAGAATGGCCATCAGCAGCACCGTGGTGGGCATCCTCAGCCGCCTCATCACCATGAGCGTGCTCTTTCCCGTGAGCGAGATCGTGCATCACGAAATGAGCAACCTGCTCAAAGGCAATTCGTGACGGATCTTTCCGCCCCCAATCAGCCAACGCTGCCCCTGCAGGCTTGGCATCTTCAAATCCGGGAATGTCATGACAGCCATAACAGGCCAACTTGCCGATTGTCTTCTTTCCAACGTAATTCAGCAGCACCTCATCTCGCTCAGCCGCAGCGAGCCCAATAAAGACCTCCTCATCGCCCCGGATTGCCGCGTCTTCCGGCAGGCCATTCTTCAGGACATCACTCGCCTTCGCGGCAGGAAAACGGCCTTCAAGGTAGAGCGTCGCCAACTCCTCAAGCGCCTGTCTTTCATCGCCGGTCAGACTTGAGGCGGGAATGTCCTTGGGCTCCCAACCCTCAGTCGACTGCATCAAGTAGGCGACCGCATCGGCTGCCGGGTCACTCACACTGCCACTTTTTGCCACGCTCGACGTCGGGCGGGGCCGTAATGCCCTGATAGGGCTCGATGAACGCAAACGGCTGGCTACTCGAGGTGAGGTACGAAACCATCGAGCGAATCTCAAGAGGCTCATACCGCTGCGACTCTTCCAAGCCAGCACCCTCGAGATGCTCCCAGAGACCGAAGAATCGTGGCATCTTCGTTGAAGGACGGAAGTCCTGTGGATTCCGCAACCAGGCATAGAGCCAGTCAAACCCAACCTTGCTGGCAACATGCCGAAGACTCGGCCCAACTTTCGGATAATTGCCCGGTGTCTCTGGTGTCTTCAGCAGGTTTGCAAGCACATGGGAACGATCCGACAAAATTGCCTCATCACCCTGGCCAGCATCGGCCTCGAGGGCTTCTCGAACCTGGCCCCGAGCAACCGTGCCATCTGGGCTGGAAATTACATCACCGACCCAGCGTTTGAACGTCGCGTCCATGCCGGCAAAGCCGGGGTCAGCGGCAATGGCCTGGGCCACCTCGTGGTAATTCGGCTCGACTCTCATGTCCGGGCCAATTCGCTCTTCCGGCCCTGACCACCCATTGATTTCATGACAGCCAAAGCAGCCGTACTGTCGGATCAGGTTGTATCCCTCAACGACCTTCGGCGCCGGTGGTTCTGGGAACCGCTCACTCGGAGCAAGATCAACGACCTGATGATGGCACTTCAGGCAGCTGGACTCTTCAAATCGCTCCGGCCGCATTGGCCGGATCCAGTGATGGTTGTTAAACCAGCCATACTCGTCATGCCAGAGGTGCGACTGCTTCGGTGTGTTCGGCGAGTGCGACGCCCATTTGAAACTTGTTGCACTTCCCTGACCTTGATGACAGATCGTGCACCCAAACGTCTTCATTGGATGGGGACTGGAGTCGCCGACAAAAAGATCGAGCCTGGGGTGAGTCGAATACGGCTGGGGGACGCCCCGTTCGATCGAAAGCTGCAGCGGCGAACCCCAGGAAACATTTTCGAGCAATGCCGCCACAGCCAGCGGCCTGACGGGCGTCCGCCCGCCACCCACGGCAGCGATCACGTCGCCACTCTGCAACCCGGCGAGTGCAGCAGGAGACTCTGGAAGGACAACACTCACCGTGGGCGAATCCTTCTCAAAGAGACCCTCGGCTGCCAACTGGAACCCATAGATCTCTTCCAACTGGAGTGAATCTTCCAGATCGCCGGACAACTGGGGCACCTCCTCGGGTGTCGGCAACATCACTTCAACAGTTGTCGCTTCCGGATAAGCCGGCTCGGTCGGCTGACCAGGGGCCGACTTGCTCATGCCCTGGTGGCAGGTCGTACAGCGATCAAACCGGGCGACGTCGCGGAAGTTGTTATTCAGCGTGAGCTTCGGGAGCCAGATCTGATCGACCCGCAACGGACCATTGAAGGCATCCAAAACAGGCAACTCAAGCACGGTCTTACCCAGATTGGGCGCCCGATCACTGAGTGTTTTCCGCAGCAATGAAAGTGTCTGGCGATGATCGGCAAGTTCTTTCGCCGCGGCATCCTCAGGAGCCATGATCTGCTTGAGCGTTGCCTGCAGTGCCTTGCGGTGGCGATTCGCCTCCTGGAAGACCAGCGTTGCCTCCTCCACCTCAGCCCGCTTGGCATCAGCCAACACGAGCAACTCCTGTTGATGGGACTCAGCCGCGCCATCAGCAATTGCCAATTCGTAGTCAGCCCGCCTCTTATCGAGTTCGGCCTTCCGCAGTTTCAGGCTGCCGGCCAACTGATCCTCACGAAACTGGGTTCGGCCAATGATGTCGGAAAAACGCTGAAGAAGATCGCCACGAAGGGCAAAACGCTGATCGGGGTCTGATTCTGTCCGCAAGCGTTCGACATCTTCCCGAGCAAATGCGCCGGCCTCGGCGTCAGCCGAAACTGACTCAACCGCCTCCAGGAACTGCTCGACCAACTGAGGATTGAGGTCGGCCCGCCGAACTTCTCCAAGTTCAGCCTCGAGCGATGCCGACTTCTCTGCAAAAGCTCGTGAGTTCTCCGCATCGACCCGAGCCGCCGCAGACCACGTCTCAAGCGCCCGAAACGTCCGCTGATACTTCTTCCACGGCCGATTGTGATCGACGGTCAGCATGGTGACGGTGGCCACCAGCAGGATGATCGCGGAGACGCCAAAAATGACGTGCAACACTTTCAGATCGCGCCAAGTCTGTTCAGTAGCGGGCATCGGGTCTACTTGTACAAAACGGGGAAATAAGGGCTAGCCAACGCCAAGGAAGGCGTTCAAAAATTCAGTGAGAACTCTGGAATGCTGATGATGTACTTCAGGTTAAGAGTCCACCGCAGCACCATCTTCAGGGGAAGAGTCAGCATCAACAGCATGAGGTTGGACATGATCATGTAGCGAATGAATCCCATCTTGGCAAAAAAGCCTCGGAAGATCGTTATCGCCATAAGCGGTGGCAGCAGCACAAGGTAGGCGCCCATCACCAGGAGCCCCGGAGCCTCACGCAGCAAAATGAAACCGATCTGGGTCAACAACCCAGCCCCCTGCGGCGCTCGAGGCAAAGGCTGATTCAGCCACTGCACCCAGAACATCTGCGGCAAGTCGACGTTATTGAGCACCTCAACCTTGTAAGGAGTCCAGAACTCGAACGGACCGAAGAAATTCCAGTTGGGTCCACGAAGAAACGTGCCCAGGATGATCAACGTGATCCACAGTTCGAAAAAGCCGAACTGCCAAACGAGGTAACTGAACTTGCGTTCTTCAATCGAGTAGTAGCCATTCCCCTTCTTGTTGAAGTCGAGGTACGGCATAGCCATGAGGCCGAACACGACCAGGCTTGGCAAGACGACACCGGCATACCAAGGATCAAAGTAGACCAGCATTTCCTGGAGGCCAAGGAAGTACCAGGGGGCTTTGGACGGATTTGGCGTTTTGACACTCGAGGCCGGCTCTTCGAGGGGAGCCGGGAGAAAAATGGCCCACACCAACAGCAAGGCGGCGACACCAACCATGCAAATCAATTCGGTGTAGACCAGATCAGGCCAGACGAGGACTTTTTCATCGTTGACCTTCTCCATCACTGGCAGCCCTTGCCTGATCCGCTCGTCATTCACGACGGCCTGCTTGGTCGCAACCCAGGTAAAGAAGGCCAAGAGAAAGACCAGCCCGACGATTGGCACGTTGTCAGGCTTCATCACGATCGCGGCAAAGTTTTCATCCGCCATCGACAGGCCGAGCAACAACAGCGAAATGTTGAAGATTGACCAGGCCACCATTGGTTGGACAAAAAACTTCCGGAACACGAACAGCAGCACCAGAAATGCTGTTGTTCCCAGCGTGTAGAGCACCGGTCCCGAAAGATCATTGACAAGGTTCCGGATCGCCAGAGGAAGTACCGGCACCATGCTGGCCGAACCCGACAGGGCAAGGCTTGCAAGAATCATCATCGCGCCGGCGTAGGCAGCCCAGACGGCAGCCCAGACGGTGCGGCTCTGCCGCCTCCACATCAAGAGCGCCGCCACACCGTTCATGACAGCCAGAACGGTGTAATAGCCCCCGAGGAAGCCAGCAACATCACTGAGAAAAAAGCCGTTTGAGTGCATGAGGTGAAACCGCGAAAGGAAGAACGATTGTCGTCAACTGACGAGAAGCAGCGAGAAATGAACTCGTGCCCTCGAACTAAAGCGGACCGCTGATGCCTCCATCTTTCCGAACCCGCCAAAAGTGAATCGCCAAGAGCAACGCCACCGCCAAGGGAATCGCGATGCAATGAAGGACATAGAAACGGTTCAGGGTCTCTTCACCAACAAACCGGGCTCCGAGGAGCCCGAACCTTGCATCCGAACCGTCCGTGATCATGTCGATGCCACCAATGGTCAGCAACTGCTGTCCAGGGCCCTCATAACCAAGGATGGGCGTCGCCCGAGCCATATTGGAGCCGACCGTGATCGCCCAAATCGCCAACTGATCCCAGGGAAGAAGGTATCCGGTAAACGACAGCAAGAGCGTCAGCAGGAGCAGGATCACACCGATCACCCAGTTGAATTCCCGCGGAGGCTTGTAACTGCCGGTAAGAAACACCCGGTACATGTGCAGCCACGTCGTAATCACCATGGCATGCGCACCCCAGCGGTGAAGCTCGCGCAAAATCCCCAAACTCGTGACATCGCGGAGCGCCAAGATGTCGTTGTAGGCCCACTCGAGGGTGGGGCGATAGTAGAACATCAACAGCACGCCCGTCACCGTTTCGACCAAGAAGAGGAAGAAGGTGACTCCCCCCATGCACCAGGTGAACGAGAGGGCAATGCCCTGCTTCTTGATCGACACCGGATGAAGATGCAGAAAGAAATTCGTCAGCATGACGACAATCCGATTCCGCCGGTCAAGCGGCATTGGATGCCGGAAGATGCTCTTCCAGATTTGCGAATTACGAATTGTTTCGCCGATGGCCATCGATGTCAGTCCGAATGGTAGGAGGAAAGGCCCGCCTGCTGGGGCGGGCAGAGGCTGAAACTATGCGGTGACGTACGACTCAGGATCATTCCACTGCCCGAGTTCTTCCTGAAATGCCTTACTTTTGTCGACTTCAAGCTGACCGTCGTCGGCAATCCGAATGGCATACCGCTCGAGCGGACGAGGAGCAGGCCCCTCGAAATTGATTCCGTCCTTGTAGAAGCCACTGCCGTGACAAGGACATTTGAACTTTTGCTCAGCCTCAAGCCAGTTTGGCGTGCACCCAAGGTGGGTACAGACGGTCTTGAGTGCGTAAATCTGCTGCACGCCCTCAAACTCACCATTCACAACCCAGACGCCGTACTGAGCAACGAACTTTGTCTCGACCTTGCCGGACGGAAAACCCTCCTTGCTGCCGACCTTGAACCGGCTAGGAGGCTCAGCCAACACGTTGGGAAAGAGGAAGCGGGCAAGCCCCAGCGAGAAGAGTCCACCCGTCACGGAAAGGGCCGTAAACCCTACCGCCATGAACGACCCTAACGCGTACGACAAGAACGTCCGGCGTTCTTCCGTGACCGCCTTTTTTGCTGGCACTGTCGCCTGCGGTCGCATTGGCCGTGGTGGAACAGGCCGGGCCGGCTTGGCAGCGGCCTTCGCAGCAGGCGGCTTGGCAGGGCGGGCTGCCGCAGGAGCCTCTGCCTTGCTCACTGGCCCGGGCTTCGCACCGGCGCGGGCTGCGGCCAAAATGCTCGCTGTATCTCGCTGGACATTCTTCTTGGCCCCCTGCCCCACCGGCGCTGCCTTTGCCGCAGCTGGCTTGGCTGCGGCAGGCTTTGCGGCAGGCTTCGGCTTCGCTGCCGGAGCCTCGGCTGCCGGTTTCGCCTGACCCGACCGGGCCATCGCCAGAATGTCTTGAACACTCGGGCGGCCACCGGCAGCAGGTTTTGCTGCCGCCGGTTTCGGAGCGGGTGGAGTATCCTCAGCCGCCGCGGCTTCTGCCGGTGCAACCGGAGCCTGTTCGTCAGCAGCCGATGCTTTGCTTCCGGCACGTGCCGCAGCAAGAATTTCGGCCACTGACATTTTCTTCTTGTCAGTCATGAAGCATCCTCACGCAATCGCAACGCAACTCCACGCAGCAGCGGTTTGAAGCCGTCATCCTGACAACCGCTTCCCTGATGAGTTCCACCGCTACGCTGAGGAGGCCTCGCCAAAACAACGACAGGAATCCCGACGATTCACGCCAGAAACCATCTCGCCGTAAGCTGCCTCCCTCACAAGGGTGGAATTCAGGTATTTTCGGGCACTCGACGACTTCGTGATTTTTTTCACGAACTCATTCTCTACTCTATCGACGGCACCGAAGGTGTCAACGTCGACTTCATGTTGAGAGATCGGACAGCTGCTGACTCCTGGTTGAACTCTGGCTGGGTGGGGTTCCGAAAACCCGTACAGACCGCACAATGCAGGCTTCCGAGCTCGATTCTTGCCTCCCCCGTCGGAGCCGGGTATTTCTTCCCCGCTCCAACTCGCACGGAAGGTCTCGGCCCCGCCTCGCTCGGCAAAGGCTTATTTTAAATGCAGAAAGCGAACCATATGCACACATCGAAACGGATTCTTGTTGTCGGTAGCGGCGGCCGTGAGCACGCCCTTGCCTGGAAGTTGACCAAAGATGGGGCAGACGTTTTCGTCGCGCCAGGAAACGCAGGAACAGCGCGTCAGGCAACAAACCTGCCGATTAATGCCTCCGATACTAACGCGATTCTGGCTGCCGTCACCGAGCACAACATCGACCTCGTGGTTGTCGGCCCAGAGGCACCGCTGGTCGGTGGCCTTGTCGATGCCCTGACCGCGGCCGGCATCAGGGCATTCGGCCCCACCGCTCAGGCCGCGCAGCTTGAGGGCAGCAAGATCTTCTGCAAGGACGTCCTCCACACAAACGATATCCCAACGGCGACCTACCGACAGTTCCGCTCCTTCGAGCAGGCGCGTCAGTTCCTTGAGGACCGCGAAGATGAGCCAGTTGTCATCAAGGCTGATGGCCTTGCTGCTGGCAAAGGCGTGTTTGTCTGTGGTGGTCGTGATGATGCGATCGCTGCCGTGGAACAGCTTCGCTGTGATCCACAGTTTCAGACAGCGGCCAGCGGCATCCTGATCGAAGAGCGGCTTGATGGTGTTGAGGTCAGTGTCATCGCCATCACCGATGGACGCACCATTGTCACCCTGCCGCCACTGCAGGATCACAAAGCGGCCCACGATGGGGATCAAGGGCCGAACACCGGCGGCATGGGCGCGTTTTGCCCCGCGCCTTTTGTCGATGATGCCCTGCTTGCCGAAATTGAGGAGCGAATTCTGGTTCCCACCATCCACGGCATGCGCCGCAGGCGGACCCCATTCCACGGTGTGCTGTATGCCGGACTGATGCTCACTGCTCAGGGCCCCAAGGTGCTTGAGTACAACGTTCGCTTTGGTGACCCTGAATGCCAGGCGCTGCTCGTTCGGCTTGAGTCAAGCCTCGTCGAACTGCTCGATGCCGCTGTTGACTGCCGGCTCGAAACCCTTGCCCCACCCCGCTGGAATGACGGCGCGAGCGTCACCGTGGTGATGGCCTCAGAGGGCTACCCTGGGCCCGTCGCCAAGGGGCAGCCTATCCGTGGCCTTGAGCAGGTAGCTGCCCTCGATGACGTGGCCGTCTTTCACGCCGCGACAACGCCTGCGTCTGATTCGCCCGACACCGTCCTCGCAAGCGGAGGGCGTGTTCTTGCTGTCACCGCAACCGGGCAGTCGCTGGCCCGCGCGAAGCAACGGGCCTACGAGGGCGTCAAGGAGATCCGCTGGCAAGGAGCATGGTGCCGAAAGGACATCGCCGACAAGGGCCTGCGGCATCAGCGCGAACTGGCAGCGAGCGAGGCCAGTTCTGCAGCCACCGGCACGCCGCACCCAGCGGAAGGAACACCATGAAACTCGGCGTCGGCATCGTCGGCCTCGGAAACCGCTGGGAGAGCCGGCATCTGCCGGCGATTCGGTCATTGAGTGATCGGTACGAGGTTCGCGCGGTCTGCGAACAGGTCTCTCATCGGGCGCAGCGGGCGGCCACGGAACTCAACGCCGTAGCCCTCGATGGCTTTCGCGTTCTTGCCGACCGCGAGGATATCGACGCTGTCCTCTACTTGGCCGATCAATGGTACGGCACTGCTCCCATCCTTGCCGCCTGTGATGCCGGCAAGGCTGTCTATTCTGCCGCCAGCCTTCCCGACTGCCGGCAGGCTGTCGATGCGTTGCTGACTCGGGTAGAAGAATCAGGGATTGCCTTCATGGCAGAACTTTCGCGACGCCACGCCCCGGCAACCGTGCGACTAAAAGAGTTGATTGCGACCAGACTCGGTCCGCCACGCATGGCCTTTTGCCATCACCGTCTTCCTCAAACATCGATCCCGCCTCGCCACTCGGCGGTGACAGCAGCTCGGGACCGTCGAGACCTGCTCGAAATGGTCGACTGGTGCTGTTATGTCATCGACCAAGAGCCAACCAGCGTGGTCTCCGTACGGCATGACTCGGGCATCGGCCTTGCCAGCAGCGACTACCAGATGATGAGCCTTGATTTCTCCTCTCCCGACCACACCGGCCAGGGACCACTTGCCCAAATTAGCTGCGGACAATACATCCCTGCCGCCTGGGAAGAAGCGGTGAGCTTTCGGCCACCAGCCGACCTCCAGGTCGCCTGTGAACGGGGCATCGCATTTATTGACCTGCCGGCAACCTTGGTCTGGTTCGACGACGCTGGGCGACATCACAGTTTCACCGGACGACGACGAGCCTTGTTCGCCGACTTGGTGGTCTGGCGGACATGGTACGGGCCCTGCGGATTATCGAAGCCGCTGCAGAAAGCCAGCAGAGCGGGCAGCGGATTTTCTGCTCAGCCGACTAGCATCGTTTCCTCGATGCCGGCCGGGGTTTCCACGGGCAGCTAGCCCTCAAGGGCCGCACAGACCAGATCACCGACCTCGCTCGTGCCATAGCCCATTCGACCTGCAGCCTGACTTTTCATCTTGGTGCCGGTCACAGTTGCCACCGCTCGGTCAATGCGGGCTGCGGCGGCCGGTTGACCCGAATGCTCCAGCAGCATTGCCATCGCATTGATCGCCGCAATCGGATTGATTTTGTTGGTGCCGGTGTACTTGGGAGCACTGCCCCCCATCGGCTCAAACATGCTTACCCCGCCTTTGTCAGGATTGAGATTGCCACCGGCAGCCACCCCCATTCCTCCCTGCAAGATCCCACCAAGATCAGTGATGATGTCACCGAACATGTTGGTCGTGACGATTACGTCATAGGCATCGGGGTTCTTCACCATCCACATGCAACAAGCATCGACGTGGTTGTAGTCGGTCTTGACGTCGGGATACTCCTTGGCGACTTCCTGGAACTGTTACGCTGTCGGGTGTACTCAAAGGCCCAGCGGATACACCGCTCGCAGCCCTTGCGGGTATAGACGGCCTGCTGCACCGCCACCTCGTCAGGAGTATCTTTCTTGAGATACCCCCCCACGCCACAATAGAGGTCTTCAGTGTTCTCTCGAACAACGACAAAATCAATATCGTCAGGGCCACGACCAGCCAAAGGTGTTTCGACACCAGGCAACAGTTTGACCGGCCGCAGATTGATGTACTGATCGAGCTTGAAACGCAGTTCGAGCAATAGCCCCTTCTCGAGGACTCCCGGCGGCACATCTGGATGGCCGATTGCGCCGAGGAAGACAGCGTCCTTCGACCGCAGCAGGTCGAGCCCACCCTCAGGAATAATTTCACCTGTTCGCAGGTAACGATCCCCTCCCCAATCAAGCGGCTCAAGCGAGTACTCAAACCCCTCCAACTGGGAAACAGCCGCAAGGACTTTGACGGCCTCAGCGGTAACTTCAGGACCAGTTCCGTCTCCGGCGATGGTGGCTATTGCAAGGGGGGTGGCTGCCATGGGAAATCTCCTGGGTGAATAAGAACCCAGAACCTACCGCCCCTCCCCAGATTCGCAAGCGGCGGCCGTGCGGATGGTGCAAAAGACCACCAGCATGAGCGGAGCCTCTGAGGAAAGCGAGCGGACTGTTTGAGGCGAGCACGCTATCGCCACGAGCAACTAATCGCTCACCGTGGAATCAAACCCGTTTCGGGCCAGCCACAAAATCACCAGCCGGCACAACCGACGCGTTTGCCCCATCCGCAAATGCTTCTGCGGGAGACGTTCAGTTATCGCTGAACGTCAATGACTTATTGGGCTTGGTGCCGAGCGGGTTGCGAAGAAAACGCTGCCGACAGGCGTCACAAAGATCGAACCGCAAGGAACGTGTTCCGTCATCGAGGAAGGCGGCAAGATCTTGTTCCTCAAGTCGCTCGAGCAAGTCCTGCATGTCATCGAGGTGATCTTCGCAGGCTCCTTCGCAGCAGCTGGTGAATTCATCGTCATGCGTCTCAACGGCAGGGAACACACTTATTTTGACAACGTGCCGGATACCCAACTGCGGATCAATCGGGCGTTGACAGAGATCGCATGAATAATGAAGCACGCTTTGCCTCCAGGCCGTTAACGATAAATGAATAGATGCCGCGATCACTCGATCGATCGCACAAGGCCGTCGTGAGGGGCACACGAAATCCAAACCAATCCCTCACTGAACTCTCATGAGTTTGACGGGTTGTTTCGAGAAAGGCAAGCATTGATGCCAGCAGAAATTCGGTCGCTGAACACTCACCAGGTCTCGATCGAGCCACTGCATTTGGCAGCCACCCTTACGAGCAGGTAGACTGCGGCCTCAAGAGGCGGGGTGGCGAACTGGGTAGTCAGCCCGCTGAGCCAACTAAGCCCACCGAGCCAGGAGAATGGCAAGAAGATGGCTCATCCAGCACAGCTATCACTGGCAGCACAGGGCAGTTTGAGCATGAGTGTGCTTGTGCTGAATCGTTCGTTTGTGGCTGTCCACGTCACGAACGTCCGTCGGGCACTCACCCTGCTCTTTCGCGATCTGGCCGAGGTCGTCCACCCTGAACAGGGGAGTTTTTCAGCCTACACCATCGACTCGTGGCGTGAACTCTCGGCACTCGAGGCGCTTGAGCGTTCTCCAGAACAGGACTGGATCAGGGCTGTCGGCTACGAACTCCAAGCCCCACGGGTAATCCGCTTGCCCCGTTGCGATGCCGTGCCACGGCATGGCATGCGTTTCAACCGTCGCAATGTTTTTGCCCGCGATGCCAATCGTTGTCAGTACTGCGGCAGGCGTTTCCCCTTGGGTGAACTATCGCTGGATCACGTGATTCCCAAAAGCCGCAGTGGGCCCACAAACTGGGAAAACATTGTCTGCGCCTGCGTTTCCTGCAACGTCCGCAAGGGCGGCCGAACGCCACGAGAGGCGGGCATGCAACTGATCCGCCAACCAACCAAGCCCAAACGCAGCCCACTCATTGCACTGAAACTTCACAACCCCAAGTACGCCGCCTGGAAGACCTTCGTCGATCGCGCCTACTGGCTCGTCGACCTCCAGGAGGGCCCTGATGTCTAGACGCCTAGTTATCTGGCCAACTAGATACTGAGCCGCCTCACCCGACGTACCGGGCGTGAACTTCCGCCTGCACGAATCCCGTCTGCATCTAGCAGAGCGGGTCCTTCTTCTCAGTGATCACCGGAAGTTGTGGCGACATCTCAGCATTGAGTTCCGTAAAAGGCTTCCACTCTTCCGGCAGGTTGTCCTCATGGAAGATTGCCTCAACCGGACACTCGGGCACGCAGGCTTCACAGTCAATGCACTCATCAGGGTGAATGTAGACCATCTGGTCACCCTCGTAGAAGCATTCAACCGGGCAAACAACAACACAATCAGTGTACTTGCAGGCGAAGCAGGGCTCGGCGACGACGTGCGTCATAGTGGCTAACTCCTCGTGAAACTATTCGATTTGTGAAACTCTTCGAATCAGGACTGCGAATACTCGGCGGCTCACCAGACCTCACCAGTTGGGTAAAGTCTGCCGGTTTCGGGAACCGTCCGGGCTTCGGCATCCTAAGGATGCCGAGTCATTCCTGTCAACGAAACCCTCCATCGGACGAAAAGGCCTTGTGTCTTCAGCGAGACCGGGCAGAGACCATGAAATCGGCCTTTTCGCTATGAATCGACTTGGAGCCAATCCGAAACGAGGGGTATAGTTCAGCACCCCCTCAATCAGCGGCAAGCGGCGTGGAGATGGCACCGTGGCAGATGAGACCGGCTCAGACAATCACTCGCTCTGCGCCTGGGACATCCTTCTGCGGCGGTTCGGTCGTCTCATCGCCCAGGTCGTCAACCGAACCGCCTCGCGTCGTCAGATCACGCTCTCCGCTGATGACATCGATGACCTCGTCGCCGAAGTTCTTGCGGAACTCATCAACCGCGATGCTGCGGTGCTCCGCATGTTCGCTGGCCGATCAACCCTGGCAACCTACCTGACAGTGATTGCCCGACGTGTCACGGTTCACCGCCTGATGAAGTCGAGGGCGGTTCCCACAGGTGATGGTGTTGTCGACCAGCCAGACCGCCAGCCCACCCCAGACGAAACGACTGCCCGTAAGGACGAGATTGAACAACTTCTGGCTGGGCTTTCGGCGGAAGATCGAGCCATCCTGACCATGCACGACCATGACGGGCTCAGTTACGGAGAAATCTCCCGGGCGACCGGCATTCCTGTCGGATCCATCGGCCCCCGCCTGTCGCGAGCCCGCGCAACCATTCGGGCAGCGACCGAGAAACCTGCGGACGAGAAACCTGCGGACGATACGACTGGGGACGATACGACTGGGGACGAGGGGCCGACTGACGACACCGCGACTGGATAACCGCGTTTCTTAGTGGTCGGCTGGACCACCGACGGGAGTAATCATCACCGTCGGATCAGCCAGATCAACTGGCTCGTAGCCCTCATAAGCAGGCATCTGCCAGAGTTGACCTGGATCAGCAGCCGGTGCATTGGTCACCAGACTCGTCAGTTCAAGTTTGAATTCCACCCCCGAAGCTGGCCACGATACCTCAACGAGCCGCGGCAAGGCTGCCCCCGAGGTTGGATCGACGCGATGCCGTGATGTGCGAACGCTTGCCAACCGCTCGCCACCGGCCGTGAAGAGATGCTGCTCTTCAACAAGGCCTGTG
>RGBY01000210.1 GCA_009919445.1 Planctomycetia bacterium | reverse complement strand
CACGGAAGAGCCGATCAGCATCCCGCGGTGTTGCCCGGTATGAGTGTGGATCAACACCCTCTGCCATCAGGCTTTCCACAGCCACCTGCGGCCCCCCGACCTGCCGAACCAGATCAGCCACAACTGTCGTCGTCGCCACTACGCGGACGGAGGGTTCGGCCCCCGCGATGAGAGCGGAAAGGGAGACAGTCGCCACGAGTACCGCCCGCCAGTAAGGAAATGGCATTTTTTGGGCTTTCAAAAAAAGTTTTTTGACCACCCAAAAAGTCTAGCGTTCGGGGCAGGGTCTGTCTTGCCGAAATCCGTCCTCGGGCGGGATGGCCGGATAGTCGTTACGGCCCACACAGCCCCCCGTTATCCCCCAACCAAGCCAGGTTCAGGGCCGTTCTTCTTTTGCGGAACCAGCGCGTTGACGCCAACAGCGGTCATTCTTAGGTTCAGAGACAGTTCCTGCTCCATTTCCGCCGGAGTTCACACCCCATGGGTTCGGCCTACTACAAGCGATTTCGCATGGAAGCCGACCTGCAGCGGAACGACCGCTGGCAGATTCCGCGACTGCCGGCGGGCTATCAGCTGGTGCCTTGGAACGAGGCGTTGGTTGATGTTCACGCCCGTACCAAGTTCACATCGTTCTGCCGTGAGATTGACGCCGAGGTTTTTCCCTGCCTGGGGCAGCTGGATGGCTGCCGGCGGCTGATGCGAGAAATCCGTCGCAAGCCAGGCTTTCTGCCTGAGGCAACCTGGCTCATTGCCCGTCAGCTGCCCCGCTTTCAACGCGTCGATCAGGAGCAGTTCACA
Source organism: Planctomycetia bacterium (assembly GCA_009919445.1). Lineage (GTDB taxonomy): Bacteria > Planctomycetota > Planctomycetia > Pirellulales > UBA1268 > UBA1268. Next base: position 3,613 of record RGBY01000210.1, on the reverse strand, counting down.
CCTCTGGAATGGTGCGGCACCATTCAGGGTGTGGTCGATCGGACTGGACTGGGCTCGATTCAAAATGTTGGCGTGGTGCCCGCCCAGCGTGGACTGGGACTGGGCGGCTGCCTGATTCGACAAGCCCTCGCTGGCTTCCAGTCAGCTGGTCTGCGGCGGGCCACACTGGAGGTGACCGCCGATAACATTTCCGCCATCAGGCTGTATCAGCGGCTCGGCTTCTACCGCACCAAGACGCTTTACAAGCCAGCTGATGATCCGTCTGCTGATGGTCCAGCAACCATCGACCGACTTCCCCTTGGCGTTCCGGCCAGTCAGTTGGCGACAGATGCCAAAGCCACGAGCCGTGCCAAGCGGAATGTCGTAGCCACCATGGTCTCGGCTCTTGTTTCGGGAATGACGGTGGCGGAAACAGCGGCTGGTATGGCAGACTGTGACGAAAGCGAGAGCGAGCCAGTGGCAACACCACCAGCTGCCGCTCCGCTGATCACGTCACCGACGCCGTGATCCACTCTGGCGACAGGCTCTGACCAAAACCCGTGCAGCAGAAACTCCAGACCGCCACCCTCGACAACGGCATTACCCTGCTCGGTGAATTTCTGCCGGGTGTCGAATCGGTATCCGTTTCATTTCACGTTCCGGCAGGTGGCATCTGCGATAGCATCATCGGCAGCGAAACTGGTCGCTCATGCTGCGGGCTGGCTACCCTCACTGGCGAACTGATGCTGCGTGGTGCCGGCAGCCGCAACAGCCGTGAACTGGTGGCTGATCTCGACAATGCCGGGGTGCAGTGGTCGCAGGCCGTTTCAATGAGCCATGGCAGTTTTGCCGGTGCGATGGTTGCCCGGCAGCTCCCCGAGGCCCTGCCTCTCTACGCTGACATCCTGCGCCGACCAACGCTGGCAGATGACCAGTTTGAACCAGCCCAGCAGGTGATCCTGCAGAATCTGGCTGGCACCGAAGACGAACCTGCCCATCGCACCATGCTCGCCCTGCGGCAGGCCCATCTACCAAGCCCCTGGGGCATGCCGAGTGAGGGCCTGTCGGCTGACGTGGCAGCCCTCACTGCAGCTGATGGCCGTGGCTTTGTCGACCGCTTCATTCAGCCCGAAGGAATGATCGTGTCGGTTGCCGGCCGCATCGACTGGCCAGCCTTTGTCGAGCAGATGCAACAACTCTTCGGTGACTGGCGTGGCCACACGCTGCCGGCTGTCACAACCGGCCCCCGTGGCCCCCGCGTGCTGCATGTGCCGTACGACTCTCAACAGACCCATGTCGCCCTGGCCTGGAGTGTCCCGCCCTACCGCGATCCGGAATCACTCAAGGTGACCGCGGCGATTGCGGTACTCGGTGGTGGCTCCAGTTCACGGCTCTTCACCGAAGTGCGAGAAAAACGTGGGCTCTGCTACAGCGTCTCGGCGGGGTATCAGACCCACCGTGATCTCGCCACCGCCATCGCCTATTCCGGGACCACGGCCGAGCGGGCCCAGGAAACACTCGATGTCATGCTTGCCGAGATCGACCGGCTGCCCGGGACCATCACGGCTGACGAACTCGACCGCGTCAAGGCTCGCGCCAAAAGCGGCCTGGTGATGCAGCAGGAATCGACAGCCGCCCGGGCTGGTGCGATGGCCAGGCAGTGGTATCACCTTGGCCGCGTTCGCACCCTGGCTGAAGACCTTGAGCGGCTTGACCAGCTGACGGTTTCAGAAATTGAGACCTGGCTGGCTACCAATCGGCCCGCCGATCTGACGGTTGTCTCGCTCGGCCGCGACCCCCTGGAGGTACCCGATGCAGTTTCGGCATGAGCAACTGCCCAATGGCCTCGACGTAATTGCCGAGGTGAGCGAGGCGGCCCACTCGGCCAGCCTTGGGTTCTTCGTCAAAACTGGCGCGCGAGATGAAACAGATGCCGTTTCGGGCGTCAGTCACTTCCTCGAACACATGGTCTTCAAGGGCACCGATCAACTTTCGGCTGAGGAGATTAACCTCCGCTTTGATGCCATGGGGGCCAGTGCCAATGCCTTCACCAGTGAAGAAGACACCGTCTATTACGCGGCTGTCCTGCCCGAAAAACAGCACGAGGCCGTGGAACTGCTGGCGGCAATGATGCGGCCTGCCCTTCGTGCGGAAGACTTCGACACCGAAAAGCAGGTGATCCTCGAAGAGATCCGCATGTACGACGACCAGCCACCCTTCGGTGCAGATGACCGCTGCCGAGCAGCCTACTTTGGCCAGCACCCGCTCTCGCGAAGCGTGCTGGGCACGGTTGAGTCAATCACCGCGTTGCCGGTGGAGGCGATGCGCGACTATCACCAGCGCCGCTATGCTCCAGGCAATCTGGTGCTGGCCGCCAGTGGTGCTGTCGATTTCTCTGCCCTCGTTGCCAGTGCCCAGCGGCTCTGCGGACATTGGGAACCACAGCCGCTCACCGACCGCAAGGCGGGGGTGCCTGCCCCGCTGGCTACCGCAACGGTCGACCTGATCACCCGGCAACAGGCGGCGCTTGAATACGCCGTACGCATGTCGGCCGGCCCAGCCGAAGATGACGACGAACGGTTTGCCGCCAAACTTGTGGCCGTCGTCCTTGGTGACGACTCTGGCAGTCGCCTCTACTGGGACCTCATTGATTCAGGGCTGGCAGAGCATGCCGCCTGCCACCATCACGACTTTCTCGATGCGGGGGTCTTTGTCACGCAACTTTCCTGTGAGGCAGACGACACCACGGCCTTGCTGGAACGAATTGTTGGCATCTACACCGAGGCAACCAGCGGCCTGGATACCGCCGAGGTTGACCAGGCCCGCAACAAATTGCTCAGTCGCGTTGTTCTCGCCGGTGAGCGTCCCCGCCAGCGTCTTTTCAGTGTCGGGCTGGAATGGTCCCATCTGGGCCGCTATCGCTCGGTGGCCGACGATCTCGCTACCCTCGACGGCCTCTCCCGGGATGACCTGCATCGGGTGCTCACCCGCTGGCCGCTGACCGAAACGGCAGCCACCGTCCTGGCCGGCCCGCTCGATGCAGCCGCCACAACCGGTTAGAATTCCGCGGAAGCCCCCCGGTTAGGGCGGCGGCCACCTTTCGAAAACGGCCCGCGGATGCCACAATAGCCTACGGTTGGGGCGCGACGATCAGCCGGATGGTTGAAAGGCTCGTTTGTCCCCGGTGCATCCTTTCTTCATTTTCCTGCCATAGCCCAAATGATTACGCCGCTCTTTGCCAATCGTTTTTTCATTGCGCTTCCGCCTATCTGGCTTGTTGGCATGGGAGCACTCGCCACCCTTGTCATCCTCGTGGTGCTCTGGGGGATCCTCCGCGGAATCGCTCCGCGTGCGGCCAGTGAGGCCAAGGCAAGTCTGAGAGATGGCTTTCTCGGGCCGGTGGCCTGGCTGCTACTCGCAGCCTCAGCCATCGCCATCGCCCTGACCCCGCTGGTGCCTGTCGAGGGAATTGCTCGATCGCTCACGCGGATGCTGAGTGTCAGCGAGTCGTCCGAAGTCATCACCATTGCCCCAGGAAGCAGTGATGAAAAGATTGACCTTCCGCTTCGCCCACAGGAACTGGCCTCGTTGACATTCAGCAGCGACCGGCCGCTCGTCGTCCGTACCCAACGGC
>RGBY01000209.1 GCA_009919445.1 Planctomycetia bacterium | reverse complement strand
TCAGCCCCATCACCGGGGCAGGCTCACGAAACCGGTGGACTGCCTCCCAGAGAATGGCCCCACACGCTGCCAGTAGCAGCACGGCATTGGCGAAGGCGGCGTAGATCGTTGCCCGCCGCAGGCCGAAGGTAAACCGCCGCGACGGTGGCCGCCGGGCCAGCACGCTTGCCCCCCAGGCCAACAGCAGGCCGACCACATCGCTGGCATTGTGACCGGCATCGGCAATCAGCGCAAGTGAGCCACTGAAAAATCCAAAACCGAGTTCAACCGCAACAAAGGCTGCGTTGAGGCCAACGCCAATTACCATCGCCCGGTCAAACCGGTCGGGGGTCATGCCGTGGGCATGGGAATGGCCGTGGTGATGGTGGTCGCAGGTCATCGGCACCGCCGGGCAGCGCCCGGGAAAAGAGTCGACAGGGCGGCGACTGTCGCCGCCCGAAACCATGTAAGATCATACGGCATCGATGCAAAGTCTGCCGATCCTCGTGCGGGCTAGCTCGACCGAACCACAGCAGAAAATCAACGACTAACAGAAAGACGCATGATGGCAGAACAGATGCGGGTAGCCGTCATTGGCAGCAGCAGTACCGGTGGCTGGGGGCATGACATCGACCAGCTGTTTATCAACCTGCCCGGCGTGCAGGTCGTGGCAGCTGCCGACGACACCGAGGATGGGCTGGCAGCAACCCTAAAGCGGCATGAGCTGGGCACGCCCGCCGGCTTTCTCGACTGGCAGCAGATGCTGGCGGCGGTCAAAGCCGATCTCGTCGCCATCTGTTCACGGCATATCGACCGCCACGCAGAAATGGCCCTCGCAGCGACAGCAGCCGAGGCCCGCGGCATCTTTATGGAGAAGCCGTTTGTGCGAACCCTGGCCGAGGCCGATGCCGTGGTGGCAGCCTGCACTAAGGCCAACACCAAGCTTGGCCTTGCTCTGGTCAATCGGCACTGCCCCACCATCGCGGCAGTCAGCGTCCTGATTGCTGAGGGCAAGATTGGCCAACTGCTCGAACTGCGAGCCCGCGGCAAAGAAGACCACCGTGGCGGCGGTGAAGACCTCTGGGTGCTGGGGCCGCATGTGCTCGACCTGATGACCCACTTTGGCGGTGCCCCTCAGTGGTGCACCGCCACGGTCACGAGCAAAGGGCGGCCTATTCAGGCTGGTGACCTCGCCCCCGGCCCGGAGGGCTTGCCGCCAATTGCTGGCGATGCCATCACCGCCAGCTTCGGGTTGGCAGACAGTTGCACCGGCTATTTTGCCAGTGTTCGAGAGGCAGGGCTCAAGCAGCCCAATTTCGGCCTGACACTGCTGGGCACCAAGGGCGAAATTCACATCCGCCCTGACCATGTGCCGCAGGCTTACTTTCGTGCCGCCCCGGCCTGGCGAATGAATCGACCCTACCCATGGACGCCGATCGGCCCAGAAGGCTTGGCCCCACACCTCACCGAAGAAGGAATCGACCGCAGCATCGAACGGGCCAGCTGGGGTCGCCTGGCTGTCGATGATTTACTCGATGCAATCGAAACCGATCGAGAGCCGGAAGCCGGCATGTTTGCCGGGCTGACGCTCACTGAAATGAACACCGCCATCTACGCGGCATCCCTTTCAGGAAAACGGGTGGAATGGCCACTGAACCGGCAGCAGATGGCAGCAGCACTGGCCCCAGCCTGAACGGCCCACGATTCTGCCTAGGTAACGGGCAGATCTCAGCCGTCGTCTTAGCCGCTGACAACTACCTTAAGGCCGGCCGCGACGACCACGGGTGGCCACCGGAACGGCCTTGGTTGGGGCTCCCGTCGCTGGGGCCGGCTTGGCACGCGATGGCCTAGGCCTGCTAAACCCAATGTTTGTCGCCGGCGGAGCGATCGGCTGAACTGCAATGCCATACATCGACGGCACAAATGACTCAAACTGCGACGTGGAGTTGCGGTCGCGTTCTGGCAAAACCGGTGGACCAAGCACCACCGTGGTCGGCTGAACGAGGTCACGGCACCAGATGTCATGAGGAATCGCCAGAGTACCCCAGACATCAGGCTGAACACCACGAGTAACCGGGGTGGGTGACCAGCCTGTCGACACAATGCGGCGACCCGTGTTTACAAAATCACGGGCCAGCCAGTCTGGGGGACTGTAGCGGGCGTCATAGAACACATAGACACGGCTTGGCTGGGAGACACCAAACTGCAGGCTGAAGTCTTGGCGAAAACGCTCTGCCTGAAATGTCTGCACCAGATCAGCACCGTAGAGATCATCGGGAAAGACATCGCCTGGCTCCGCCTGCCAACTGACTTCTCGTCGGTCACGGAAAGCCCGAACACCATCCCGCATGCCGCAGGCAACAAGACCGTAGAACCGCCGCAGTTTGGACACCTCTACATTGTCGCTGATCTCACTGATAACAACCGCCTTGCGGTCGCCGGGGTTGCGGCTGCGAATTTCAACACTCTGCAGTCGGCGGGGCGCCTGCGACTTGGTCAGTCGAACTGCCTCTCCATCGACAAGGCTCACCGCCCCTACCTGCTGGGAACGTAACTCGACCTGGCCTGAAAAGACAGCCACCCGCACTTCGCCATCAGGTGAGGCATTCACAGAAAACCGGGTCCCCAGGTCGACCACTTCACCCGCTGATGTCACCACGGTGAAACCAGCTCCGTCGTCCCCGACATCAATGTCGATCCGGCCCCGAGAAAGGTGCAGCCGCATCGGATGCTCAAACCGTGCCATCAACGGTGCCTGACACTCAAGCCGCACACCCGAACCTAGGGTCAGGTCGACTGCCCCATCTGGCAGCACCAGCGTCCGCAGGTCAAGCCGATCGCCAACAGCAAAAGCCGTAGTGCCATCAACAGCAGCCACTTCAACCATGACCGGCTCGCCAATGGCGGCCGCATTCCAGATGCCATTGGCCAGCAGGCTCATGACCAAGAGCGTGCAGGCAAGGGTGATGGGAAGTGACAAGCCGGCCCAACGCCTGCGACCGGTTGTGGCTGCAGGGCCAATCGGACAGACAAAATCGGCTTCCTTCCCGAAGATTGCCTCCCGTACCCGGGTCACAAATGCGGGCCGGCTATTCTCTGCCTCAATCATGACCCGAACGGCATCAACGAAGGCTGCTGCGTCATACCCAACTTCATCACGAAGCAGGGCATCGACAAGCAGGTGCTGCTCAAGCTGCTCAACCACTTCTGGTGAAGAAGCCAGCGACTCAACCACGATCGCCGCATCACCAGGAAGCGGCTCACCGTCAACAATTCGCCCGATCGCTGCCTCAAGTGCTCGCAAGTCGACGGTGTTTTCGTCGACGCTTGATGCGGCATCAGCAGGTTTCGAGGGGCGGGTCATGAACGGCTTTTCGTGGTGAAGGGTTTGGTTGTGAACGGTTTTTTTAAGAACTGAATTCAGACTCTCGGCAACTGACTCTGCTAGCCACTGGCTTCGCCAAGCCGCTCTTTCATGCAGCCCAACAGGGCTGAACGCAGCCGAAACAGGATCTGACTGATGTTGTTGGCGTTGGTGTTTTCGTATCCGGCGATGACGCCAAGGGACAGATCCTCGAAGTATCGCTGCTGGACAATTCGTCGACTTCGCTCGGGAAGCTTTCGCAGGCAGGCCCGGAGGGCAGCCACCTGCTGCCGGTGCTGCTCAGCCTGCTCCACCTCAGACGCAGGATGGGAAGCCTTTTCATCAGCCCGGTCGAGCAGGAACTCGGCAACCTCATTGGCCAGCACCCGGCGGCGGCTCTGCCGACGGATCTCGTTTCGCACAAGGTTCCTGGCGATGGTCCGTAGCCAAGCCCCAAAATTGGTGCCCTGCTCGAACATGTCGAGCTTTTTATAGGCGATGACGAAGGTCTCTTGGGCCAGGTCATCGACCGACTCGGGCCGGATGCCAAGCATACGAATGAAGCCTCGCAGGGCAGACTGCTGCTGCTCGACCTGTTCGATGAACCAGCGATTGTCGGGGGATTTCTTGGGCATCACATATTCAATGTAACACCCAGAGAAAGCCTTACAAAAAAAGCCATGGGGAAACGGCTTCGGCGACTGCTCTCGCGAAACCCGCCTAACCACACGCGTCCGGGGCAACAATCAGCCCCGGACGCGGTTCCGCCCCGTCGCCCCCCCGCTTTACAGCGGCAGCGGGCCAATCTCACCGTCGCCGCCGACCACGATCGGGTCAGACAGGCTGGAGTCGGCCTGGATGTCAGCCACGTCTTCCTCCAGCACCATCGACCGGAACGCCGCAGAAATCAGGCTGTCGGGTGAGCCGGTTGCGTCGTTCGACAGATCCCAGAACATCATGCCGCCCAGCCCCATGGCATCGGCCCACTCAGCCTTCAGGGCGATCGAGGTGGTGGTCTCGAAGGAACTGAAGATGTCGAGTTCGGCGTTATAGATGTAGCTCGCCTGG
>RGBY01000208.1 GCA_009919445.1 Planctomycetia bacterium | reverse complement strand
ATCGGCTTCTTGCCCTCTACGGATGTGTCCGTGGCTGCTCTCCAGAAGGTCTCGATGTGGTCAGCCATTTCCGGTGTCAAATAGACCCGCCCATGTTCATCAGGGTGTACCTTCTTTTCTGCTGTCGGCGGCGGCATGGTCCATTTGAAGTCTGCAAAAATAACTTTCGTGATATCAGCTCCAGGATTGGGCCTGATGGCAAGCGTTGTGATGTCCGACCACTGCCTTAGCGCGAATCCATGTGCCTTGTGACTGAGCTGTTTTGGTGGAATGTGGAGGGCCTGCCAGTCGTCTGACGCAGTGATGGGGAGTTCTGTTACGAACTGTTTGTCGGCCTCGAGCAAGAGGTTCTGCGGCTGTGTGCAGTAGAACCGAAAGCTGAGGACAGCGTCTTTTGGAGCCTGCCATTTGGGGTCAGCAAACTGTGCGGTTGACGTTCCCATTTGTTTGTTCAGGGGACGAAAGCCTTGAACGCCACCTACCCCCTCAGCCGGCGCGACGTCAGTCCACTGGCCGGTCCCCTCGGAAATAAAATCGGCTCGTTTGTCTGTTGCTTTGGCGTCACCAAGCGTTGCTGGGATGACGGCTTCAAAATCAGATGAAATCACACAATTGTTAGTGTACGAGATGTTGGCATAGCTAAAGACGTAGTCGTCGATGCTAAGGACCGGCAGTTTTGCAACCCACGTATCACCGCTGCGAATCGGTTCAACATCACGCCAATAGCGGGCGATGTTGTTAGCCGTCTTCAGGCACTGATAGATCTCAATTTTTTCGACTCGTTCGGGGCTCGCCGGAGTCAGGCACATCTCCGCCACCCCATCACTGCCAAGCCGAATTTCAGATTGCGGACGAGCCGGCCAGAATATGTCCTTCTTAAGCACATGCTTCTCAAGCCAAAGTTTGCAGTCGTCGCCAAGTTTTTCAGTGTTGTGATGGCCTCGTGCCTGAATGGCAAAGTCCCAGGGAACGTCTGGTTGGAATGCCTTGAAGGTTTCGCACCCTCGCTCGTGTCCACCATGATGGTCGTTGGAACCATTCAGCCATAGGCAGGCCGCCGTAATGTGCGGGGCATGGGCCTGCGGAGCGACCGCAGAAAGAAAGAGTTGTTCGCCGGGTGTTTGGTCAGGGGCCTGGTAGGGGTTGTTGTAGAGCCAGACGCCATGATTTCGGTAGTAGTCAATCCAGCCAATGCCAAAGTAGGCAACAACGGCCTTCACCCGTTGGTCGGTGGCGAGGTTCCACATGATTGTGCCGCCATAGGAATAGCCTTTGGCACCGATGCGGCTGGGGTCAACCTCCTTCTGTGCAAGCAGGTAACTGACTGCTCGTCGCTGAATGGCATTCCACAGATAATGTGAGGTTGCCTTTGGATCAGTCAGTTGGCTGCCATCAGGCATGCGGTCGTAGATGAGTTGATGCCCCATCTTGCTGGCTTCCATGTACCCATGGCCTAAGGTCTCTGGGTACTTTGTGAAATGCGGACGCTTGATACCGGAATAGTCGTGTGACAAGACGGCCCAGCCATCATTCACGTAAGCCATGTCAATGGCCGGCCTGCCCATCCAGCCATGAACGTTCAAGAGCCCAGGGGCCTGTTTCGCCCCCGCTTTGACGGCGTATTTGCAGAAGATGCGGACTTCCTCACCGTTGATGAAGCCGCTGATGTAGGCATCCTTGAAGTAGACGCCATCGGTCGTCTGTTCGTGGACAATTTCTTCTTTGAAAGAACCAGCATCAGGGTCGTAGTCACGCCAGATATCCGGGGGCGTTGGGAGACCGGCATCGGCGAAAGCGGCCGCAAGAAAAATTGATGCGAATGAAGAGAGCCGTAGCAGACCGCGGGTTGGTTTCATCTTGTTTTTGATGCCGAGGGTTTTGCGAGCGGGAAGCAGGTATTGCCTTGTGGCAGCATGCCCGATGTTGAGTTCGTGTTTGTTGTGCGGCCAATCGTGGCGTCAACCGAGAACCAATTTATCGTAATTGGGGCGTTGCTTTTTGCTCATCTATTTTGCCCTGTTGTTGGTAGCGATGGCAGGGTCGGCCAGAACCGGGGCGTGTGAAATGTCACGCAGCCGCCGCTGGCGTTCCGAGGGCGTTTGTCGGCGACGGCCTCACGCCGGGGTTCTCGGCAAACTGGGCAGAGCCTGCCAAAAAAAGCGGCCAGGTGGGATCAGCCTGGTCGATAGAAGTTTTAGCGTGTTGGAGCCAGTGAGCTGCAGTGGGCCTTTGGTTGGATGGGTCTTTCACAGTGGAAACGGAAAGCCGTTTGGTCGGCCCGCAGCCTCATCAACCGCTGTGGCGGTGTAGCAGTACCGCGTGAGGCAGTCTCAATCGATGACTGGAACGCATCGGCGGCGAGCGGGAACGGCCTGCTACTGCGGACGCACTCGTCCTGGAAACTCCCACCAGGTCGCTCGGTGGCGGGAAATCTGGCAGCGGTCGAGGTAGTCGCTGCGGCTATCGACAATCAAGTTGGTCAGGCCCGTTACCGGCAGTATCTGGATGGCCCTGTCGAGCGTAGATGTGACACATTCGTTCTCGCGGTTGACTCCGGCCGGGTAGCCCACAGCAACGGGCTGGTAGTCACGCCTGACAACCAGGTGCTGGCAGGAGGAACAGGCATCTCTTTCTCCTGCCCGCATCCGACCAATCCACTTCGTCTCACCCATCTGCCGCGGCCCCGGCGTGTTGACGGAGAGCTAGCAGTACTCGCCTGCTTCGCTGGTGAGAACTATTACCACTGGTTTGTCAGCAACCTGGCTCGTCTCTGGCTCTATGAGCAGGCTGGTGTTGCAGATAACGCGCGGTTCTATGTCCCGATCGACAAGCCATTCCAGCGAGAGTCTTTGCGGCTGCTGGGGATTCCGGCTGAGCGTATCGTTCCCGCCCAGCCGCAGGCCCATTTCCAGGCAGATCGCTTGCTCGTCTCGTCCTTGCGTGACCAGCAGCTCAGCCCCGACGCGTGCGAGTTTCTGCATCGGCGACTGACTGAGCATCTGCCTGCTGACCGACCAGCCAATGCCCGGCTGCTGATCATGAGAAGCCGGCGGGGCCGCCGGACGATTGTGAATCAAGACAAGCTGTTGCGGGCGTTGACACCGTTGGGATTTGAGCCGGTCTGGCTGGAACGGCTGCCGCTGGCCAAACAGATTGACCTCTTTCACACCGCCGAGTGTGTGGTCGGTCCGCATGGGGCCGGTCTGACGAACCTGATGTTCTGCCGGCCCGGTGCGGTGGCCGTTGAAATTAGCACACCACTTCGAGTGTTACCCTGCTTCGCGGAGATCGCCCACCACCGCCGGCTGCAGCATCACCTTGAGCTGGCCACGCCCGTGAATCGGCGTCACTTCGACCCGGTCGAGGGTGTGGGGGACTCTGACCTCGTGGTCGATCCTGCCACCATCCGCAATCGCGTTGAGCAGTTGCTAGCCGATCGTGAGATCCACCGCCGCTTGGCAGCGTGAGCGGCGTATTGCTGCTTTCACGAAAAGCGTGGGCCGCTTGCGTTACGGCAGGCTCGTGCCTCCTGGCTAACTTTCCTTTCGCGGAAGTTGGCAAAGGCACGGTTCAGCAGTTTATGCAGGTGCTTATTGACGGCATCCAGCCGCCGGGACGTCTGCTTTGGTGTGTCGATCGGCGAGAGCTGTGGCAGGTGCTGCCGTTGCCGAGCCAGCTAACGCTTGGCCTAGCAGCCCTGGAATCAGCAGCTCTTGTCGTCGTGCTAGTCTCGGTGCTAATCGTGGTTCCACCATCGACACCCACCACCACCACCGCACCGCTACGAAAACCTTTGAAAACAAGTAGGCCCGGTGTGACTCGAACACACGACCAAGGGATTATGGGTGCAGACCAAGGGGTTGATGAGGGTTCGGTCATCCTGCGGTTGTCTGTTTTTGTCGGGAAAGAGCAGGGTCGCTTGATCGTTGCATTGTTGGGAAGAACGCAATCTTCCTGACATCCTTTCTGACATGCCCCCATGGTTGGCAGTAGTCGAGCCGATTACTCGTAGTTTTGTTTTGATTGTGCTAACTTTTCTGAGGAATACGACGGTTTCCCAAACATTCCTAGCACTCTTCTGATGGTGCAGACTCGTGCGACGAAGGGGAACGTCTTTGTCCCCCTCTTCCTAGCGTCTGTCTGGGCGGTACCACATGGCTTCACCTTCACGTTCACATCGTCGCAGGCACGCCTTTCGTCGCCATCGAATGAGGCTTGAGGCACTCGAGAAACGCTATGCACTCAATGCAGCACCGATGCTGGATCCAGCAGCCAGCCCACAGTTGAACTCAGTACTCGAAGATCCCGGTGCGCCGATTGGGCCAGTTGGCACGCTTGTTTCTGCCTTGATCGAAGCAGATGGGTTGCTGAGTAACTTTACTGACGCAGATGGTGACTTGCCCGGCATTGCGATCACGAGTGTGAATCTACAGGGCGGGGTACTCTGGTATTCAACAGATGACGGCAGCA
>RGBY01000207.1 GCA_009919445.1 Planctomycetia bacterium | reverse complement strand
TCATGAAGGACAGGAAGGCTACCTGCGGCCGATTGGCAGGCCGCAGGTAGCCTTCCTGTCCTTCATGAAGGTCGGGTCAAGCCTCTCGATACGGTTGCCCGCAATACGCTGCAACTGCTCAGTAATCGGACGACGGTGACGATGCCCGATGATTCATCTGGCCCCAAGGGAAAGATCTCAGCGACACAATGGCTGTTGGCTGTGATGGCCGGCGCCGATTGGGTCGAGGATGCGCCGGTTTTTCGCATCGATGCGCTGGAGTTGCTCGATCTCTTTGATCTGACTCGACGGTCGGGCCATCGGTACACCCTCAAAGAGTTGGACGCAGGCCGGGAGGCGCTTGAGAAGCAGGTTGCTCAGGCTCGTGAAATTCCTCCGGCAGAGCGGTCCTTCTTTCAGAAAAAGGCGGCCGAAGTCAGACAGAAATTGCTTGCCTACGAGATTGTGCGGGCAGCGTACAACGCACCGATACCACCAGTCCTGTCAGGTGAAGATGAGGAATCTCGCCGGCAGGCACTCGAGCAGATCCGGCAGATGATTCAGCGGGCCCGGTTGATTGACGAACAACATCCACCAGCAGCCATCCCGCCGAGTGAGCAGGCGGTTTCAGGAGAAGCAGAGGGGCCGCTCGCGAAATGGCAGACGCTCTCCACGGCCGTGACGACCACCATTGTGGCCCGGATGGTTGGTGGTGCCGCAGGGCAGCCAGCGTTTGAGCCAAATCCAGCCCTGCTGCCATTTCTCGCCCTGCTTGGTGCAGTTGATGGTCAGCCGGAGGTGTTCAACACCAAACTGGCTGCGTACGAGACAGCTATCGCTGCTGTGCCAGCGGTTGAAGAGACAGCCCGCCGGACTGCGTTTGAGGCCTGGTACAACCGCTTTAACCCGACAGGGATATCCCGCTGGTTCTATCTGCTGGCGATCCTGTTGGCGTTTGTCAGTTTCCTGGCGTGGCGACAGCCGTTGAGCCAGTTCGTCTCCTGGCTTTTACTGGCGACGCTGGTGGTTCACACGTTTGCCATTGTGGCGAGGATCTACCTGACAGGCCGACCGCCGGTGGTGAATCTCTATTCCTCAGCGATCTTCATTGGCTGGGGGTGTGTCCTGGCGGGGTTGGGTCTTGAAGCACTCTTCCGCATGGGGATTGGAAACCTGGTGGCAGGGATTGCCGGCGGGCTGAGCATGGGGGTCGCCTATGGGCTCGATACCGGTGACACCATGCACGTGCTACAGGCGGTACTCGATACGCAGTTCTGGCTCTCCACCCATGTGGTCACCGTCACGCTTGGCTACGGTGCTACCTTCCTCGCGGGACTGCTTGGGACCTGTGCCATTGTCCACCGGATCTGGGTGGAGCGGATTCGCCCGGGTCTGGCTGGGGCCACAGCAGCCAACGTGCAGGACAGGCTCTATCGAATGAGCTACGGCGTGGTCTGCTTCGCCCTCTTTTTCAGCTTCATTGGAACGGTGCTTGGTGGCCTCTGGGCTGACGACAGCTGGGGCCGGTTTTGGGGCTGGGACCCAAAGGAAAACGGGGCACTGATGATTGTGCTCTGGAATGCGGCGGTGCTGCACGCCCGTTGGGACCGCTGGATCGGCCAGCGGGGCTTCGCCCTGTTTACCCTCGGCGGCAATATTGTCACGGCCTGGAGTTGGTTCGGTACCAACCAGCTCGGTATTGGCCTGCATAGTTACGGATTTACCAGCGGGGTGCTAATGCTGCTTGGGGGCTATGTGCTCAGTCAGTTGGTCCTGATAGCGATCGGTGGCCTCCTGATTCGGAGTCGGCAGCTCACTTTGCCAGCGGTTTCCGATTGAATTCGCCCTCGCTGGCATCAGCTTGCCCTGCCCAGCTTGGCTGGCGGATTCGAAATTGATGTAAACAGCCTCACAGCGATCTGTCATCCTTTGCCTGCTGAGATTGGCGTGCGAGACTGGTTTTTTGTTGCTTCGTTGTGGGCATTTCTCGCGAGTCGATATCTGGTTTGCCGTCTTGTTGTCGAAGAGGAATTTATCCATGCCCCCTCCTACCCTCCCGCGAGTCCAGCCAGCAACGCCTGGGAGGCAGCGCTGGCCGCTGATGATGGGCGTAAGCCTTGCGATGTCAGTAACTGTAGGCGTGACCGCGGGCGTCCTTGTGAGCGGGCCGGCAGAGGTCAGCCAGTATCTGCAAGAACTTCTAAAGTCATGGCGGGCACCGCCGGCAGTGACAACGTCAGAGGACTTCCTTGCTGTGGCTGATCAACGGGAGAGTGGGCATGATGGCGACGCCAGAGCGGCAGGACAAACCCCCGAACACGACTCTGACGCACCCCACGACCATGACCACGATCATGAAGACGGCGTTGTTGAATTGTCAGAACAGGCCCGGCGGAGCATTGGTCTGAAACTGGGGACAGTTGGCCTGTCGACCTTTCAGCGAACCATTCGCGTGCCGGGTACGGTCGTTGAGCGGCCTGGCCGAACCCGGCAGGCTGTGATCGCGCCACTGACTGGGCAGGTAACGCAGGTTTACTGCACGCCGGGTGAGGCGGTGCGGCCGGGGCAGCCGCTGTTTGAGTTGCGGCTGACCCACGAAGAATTAGTGCAGGCACAGGCTGATCTGCTGGCAACGACTGAGGAGATTGATGTCGTGAAGCGTGAGAGCGCCCGGCTTGAAGAACTCCGCACCGATGGATTGATTGCGACGAAGAGGATTTTGGAACAGGAGTATGAACTACAAAAGCTTGAGGGCCGGCAACGCGCCCAGCGTCAGGGGCTGATTCTTCATGGTCTCCACGAAGAGCAGGTTGATGCGATTGTTTCGACCAGAACCCTGCTGAGCAAAAACACGGTTCGCGTTCCGGCAGTCGATGCGTCGGCCGAGGCAGCAGCCTTTGTCCTGCAGGATCTTCGCGTGGAGCGTGGCGAGTATGTGGCCATTGGCGACACTCTGGGGTTGTTGGTTGACCACAGCATCCTTTTGATTGAGGGTGAAGGATTCGAAAAAGATATTCCCGGAATTAGTGCCGCGGCGGCGGCCGGCCGGCCGGTTGCGGCGATTCTTGAGTCTGGGGCAGGGAAAACCAGGGAAGTGACTGATCTCAGGATTACCTACCTTGCCAGTGCGGTTGATTCGCAAGCCCGGACGCTCGATTTTTTCGTCACGCTACCGAATGAACGGGTCGCGTCGCCCGCCAATGAAAAGAGTCGGTCCATCGCCTGGCGGTTTCGTCCTGGGCAGCGGGTTGAGATCATTGTGCCCGTTGATGAGTGGCCAGGGCGAATTGTCCTGCCAGCGACGGCGGTGGCCCAGGACGGTGTTGAAAACTACGTCTTCCATACTGACGATGATCATTTTCATCAGCAACCGGTTCAGGTGGAGTATCGCGATCCTCGCTGGGTGGTCATCGCGAACGACGGTTCGCTTGAACTCGGCGAGACGGTGGCCCTCACGGCAGCCCGGCAGTTGTTGATTGCACTGAAGAATCAGTCTGGTGGTGCTGTCGATCCACACGCTGGCCATCATCATTAGGGCCGCGAGTGGATAGGACGAAAGGAATCGTCAGAGATGCTTGATGCCGTCATCCGGTTTGCGCTCCGGTTTCGCCTGGTCACCATTGCGATTGCGATGGTGTTGCTGGTGTATGGGGGGCTGACCCTGACCAGGCTGCCGATTGATGTCTTTCCCGACCTCAATCGGCCACGTGTGACCATCCTCACGGAGGCGGCCGGCTTGGCACCTGAAGAGGTGGAAACGCTGGTTACCTTCCCGCTTGAGTCGGTTCTCAATGGGGCAACTGGCGTGCAGGCAGTCCGCAGTGCATCTGGGGTTGGGCTGTCGGTAATCTGGGTTGAGTTTGCCTGGGGAACCGACATCTATGTTGACCGGCAGATCGTCGCGGAAAAAGTTGCTGTCGCGGGCGAGCGACTTCCCGAAGGGGTGCGGCCCCAACTGGCCCCCATCTCGTCGATCATGGGGCAGGTGATGCACATCGGGCTGGAGGCAACCGATGACTCGGTGGACCCCTTAGAACTCCGTACCCTCGCCGATTGGGTTATTAGGCAGAGGCTGCTGACGATTCCCGGTGTTGCCCAGGTTTCGGTGATGGGGGGAGGCAAGAAGCAGTTTCAGGTGCTCGTCAATCCGGACCTCCTGCTGCAGTTCGATGTGACGCTCGAAGAGGTTGAAAAGGCTGTCCGTCACAGCAACTCCAATGCGACTGGTGGCTACCTCGACCAAGGTGGGACAGAGCTGCTGGTTCGCTCATTGGGCAGAATTGAGTCAGTGGCTGATCTCTCGGCGGTGGTCGTCAAGGCAGACGGTGGTCGTCCTGTTGTACTCGGTCAGGTGGCCGAAGTGGTGGAGGCGGCTGAGGTGAAGCGGGGTGATGCGGCAGTCAATGGAAGGCCAGCGGTCATCCTGGTGATTTCCAAGCAGCCGGGGGCAGATACCCGACAGTTGACGGACGAGGTGCTGGTTGCCCTTGAT
>RGBY01000206.1 GCA_009919445.1 Planctomycetia bacterium | reverse complement strand
TTATTTGCAGAGCACCTCGTCGAGGTTCATCAGTTGGTTGGTCAACATGGTCCAACTGGCCAGCAGGACGGCGTTGTCGTGCTCTGGCTTTGAGGCTCCGACGGTGATGACTGCCTTTGCATCGTCAGGGTGGGCCTGGTACCAGGCGGTGAGCTTGGCCAGTGACTGCTTCACGATTGTTTTCTCTGCCGACTCAAGTGGGCGAGCGAGCAGGCGGCTTGCAATGAAGTCGATGCGGGCATCGTCGGTGCCGCCCCCGAGGAAGAGGGCCTCGTCGGCCAGCGCCCGGGCAGCCTCGACAAACTGCGGGTCGTTGAGGGTGACCAACGCCTGCAGTGGCGTGTTGGTTCGTTCTCGCTGAACCGTACAGACCTCTCGCGAGGGCGCGTTGAGAATGTCCATGGAGGTTGGTGGCGCGGACCGTTTCCAGAACCAGTACATGCTGCGGCGGTAGAGATCGGCACCGCTGTCGGGCTTGTAGCGGTTGGTATTTCCGCCCATCGACACCGCAGCCCAGACGCCCGGCGGCTGGTAGGGCTTCACGCTGGGACCGCCGATCTTGCGAACCAGCAGGCCGCTGGCGGCCAGGGCCGTGTCACGGACCATCTCGGCATCCATCCGGAACCGTGGGCCGCGAGAAAGCAGCCGGTTGTCCCGGTCCTTCGTCAGCTTTTCCGGGGTGGTCGCCGCCGCCTGTCGGTAGCTGGCGCTGGTGACAAACAGCCGGAACAGTTGCTTCATATCCCAGCCACTCTCCCGGAACTCAACCGCCAGCCAGTCGAGAAGGTCAGGGTGGCTGGGTAGTTCGCCGGTGATGCCAAAGTCGCCGCTGGTGCGGACGAGCCCAGTGCCAAACACCTCCTGCCAGAAGCGGTTGACTGTCACTCGCGTCGTCAGCGGATGCTCCTGCAGCAGCAGCCACTGGGCCAGGCCCAGCCGGTTGCGGGGCAGGTCTTCCGGGAAGGCGGGCAGCATTTCCGGCGTGTCGGGGCCAACCTCGTCGAGCCGTCTGTCGTACTCGCCGCGGTCGAGGATGTAGGCCTTGGGCATGCCCGGCTTTTCCTGCATGACGTGGGCAACTGTCCCACGCCTTTCAATCGCGGACTGCTCGGCAACCAACTTGGCTTCAATGGCAGTCGCCTGCTTGAACGCATCATCAAAGGTGCCCAGCCACCAGTCGTAGAGTCCCTTAGCTGCGGCAGGACGCTCGTCAGCCGGAAGTTTGAGGATGTCGGCGAAGGTATCTGCCTTGGCAAGTCCGTTGATCTCGGCTGCTGACAGACTGCGGCCCCAAATGGTCAACGCTGTGAGGCCGACGGCGTGGGCATCAGCTCCCTGTGAGCGACCGCCAATGACCAGAGGCACCTCGGTGCGGATCGTCTGTTTTTTAAATTTGTTGTTGGCGATCCGCGGATTTTTCTGGAGCGTGCCGTCGTAATAGATATTCACTCCGCGAGTCGTTCCGGAGCCGTCATACGTGACCGTCACCAGTGTCCAGGTGTCGGCCTTGAGTTGGGCATTCGCGACGACCTTCAGAGCATCCTCTGGCCAGGCGTGAATCAGGTGCATGCCGATCCGTCGGCCCTCAACCCAGATGTCCCACCCCCGGTGGGCATTGCCCTCATCCATCTTGGAAACGATTGAGTAACTCGAATCAACAGCCGGCACTTTCACCCAGCAGCTCACACTGAAGGGCTGATCGTGTTCGAGGTCGGCCCGGCCTGGCAGTTCCGCTGCCCGTCCGTCAAGCAGCGCTGCCGGGCTGCCGCTGGGGCCGGGCTGCCAGCTGGTGGTGCTGGTCAGCGGCAGGTCGGTCTGCTTGCCCAGGAAATTCGCTGTGGTGGCCCCGCCGTCCCCTTCGGAAAGGGCCAACTGCACCAGCGGCGTGTCCTGTGGCTGCGTGGCGGCAATGCTCTCGGTGGTGGCTGACTTGATCCAAGCCTCAAAGTCGGCCCGGGCAGTCTTTTTCCGTTCGGCCACCGCCTGCCGAGCTACTGGCAATTCCTGCTGAAGCTCCCGGAAACGCGGCCGGTCAGCCACCAGTGGCACGGGCAGGATCGGCGGAGTGTCATGAATGTTGCCGTCACTGGCTCGCTGAGTCGTGTTATTAAAAAACGCCGAAAGCTCGTAGAACTCGCGCTGAGACAGCGGGTCGAACTTGTGGTCATGGCAGACAGCACAGCCAGCGGTCAGACCCATAAAAACCTGTGCGGTTGTTTCAGTTCGGTCACGGGCGTAGAGCACGAGGTATTCTTCGGCGATCATGCCACCCTCGGCAGACGTGATGTTGCAGCGGTTGAAGCCGCTGGCAATTTTGTTGTCCAGGATCTGATCGGGAGTGGCGTCCGGGCCATGGTTAGCGACGAGGTCCCCCGCGAGTTGCAAGATGGTGAACTCGTCAAAGGGCATGTTGCGGTTGAAGGCGTTGATCACCCACTGCCGATAGGTCCACATCTCGCGGTAGTTGTCGAAGTGGATGCCGTGGGTGTCGGCGTAGCGGGCATAGTCAAGCCAGTGTCGGCCCCGGTGCTCACCCCACTCGAGGCTGGCCAAGAGCGTGTCGACCAGCCGCTCATAGGCATCGGCATGGGGGTCGATTACGAAGGCCTCGACCAGTGCCGGGTCCGGGGGCAAGCCGGTGAGGTCATAGGCAACCCGGCGGGCAAGCGTACGGCGGTCGGCCTCAAGAGCTGGGGTCAGCCCCTCGGCCTCCAACCGGGCGAGGATGAATTGGTCGATCGGATTGCGAACCCAGTCAGCCTGCTTGACCGCTGGCAGCGGCGGCCGTGTCGGCGGGATGAATGACCAGTGCGGCTCATACTCAGCCCCTTCCTTCACCCAGCGGACGAGTTGATCTTTCTGCTCAGCCGAAAGTGTCTTCTTCGTTTCTGGCGGGGGCATCACCTCTTCAGGGTCTTCAGAAAAAATACGGTCGAGAATGACAGACGAGTCAGGGTCGCCCGGGGCGATTGCCCCATATTCGATTGCATCATCCCGGCGATCAAGCCGCAGGTCGGCCTCTCGGCTGGCGGAATCTGCACCGTGACACGAGAAGCAGTTTTCAACGAGGATGGGCCGAATGTGCTCGTTGTAGGAAAGCGGCGGTTCCGCAGCCGGTGCTGACGGAGACAGCAAGATTTGACAGAAGGCGAGGCAGCAGCCTGCAATACCACGTAACACTTGGCAGGATACGATCTGCCGATGGCATGGCAGCCAATGCTCCTGATGCGAGGGTTCCATAGACGCAACTCCTGAGAGTCAGTTGGGAACACCCACGTCGCCGTCGCTGAGCAGCCTGCTTAGCGACGCGGACCCCGGCAGAGAATCACAGGGTCGATCGGCGGGAATTATTTCTTTTCTAAAGTCTACAACCCTTTTTTGTAACGGCAATCAATCGGCAGCGTCATAACAGTTAAGGCAGCAGTGAAATGCGGCTTGAATGCGGTTTTTGTGGGTCAGGCAGGGCACCCCTGACACCTAGAAATTCGGCAGTCCCAGGATTTTGACATGAATATTGCTCCTTCCCGGTCCGGGTCCCTTGACGCTCGGTTGGGCCATTTTTTTCTCTGGCTGGTGGTATTGCTGGGAGGAGTCATCCTGATGAAGACGAACGCTGCTGCCGAACCGGGCGGTCCCCGTCGTGAGACCTGGCAGAAGATCGACCGGGCCCTTAAGGAGGGCAAGCCCAAGACCGCCGGCGACCTGCTCGCTGGTGTAGAGCAGGCGGCCATAGCGAAGCAGGCCTGGGCCGAGGTTGCCCGGGCAATTGCCACGCGGGTGCTCGTAACCAATGCCGACCGGCCGGCGGATGACCCCCAGCGGTTGGTCGATCTCGACGCGGCTACAGCGGCAGCACCTGCTCAGGCTCGAGGCGTGCTGACTGCGATTCAGGCCAACTGGACCTGGGGCTTCTTTCAGGCCAACCGCTGGCGGTTTGCCCAGCGTACGACGCAGGCTACTGATGGTGATGAACGCGATATGGCAGAAATGGCCTCGTGGGACCTGCGGCAGATCGTCGCAGAGATCAATGAACGTTTTGCGGCCGCACTGGCTGTCGAAGCTGGGCTCAAGCAGTTGGTAGTCGCTGACTGGAGCATGCTGATCGAGCCGGGCACGATGGGGCCGGCCTATCGGCCCACCGTCTGGGATGTCGTCGTCCACGATGGCATCGCCTTTGCCACGACCGGGGAACGCGGACTGGATGAGCCGGAGGATGCCTTTGAACTGGAGGCATCGAGCCCGGCTCTCGCTGATCCGACCAGTTTTTCTGACTGGCAGCCAACCGCCGGCGAGGTTGCAGCCACCGACACCGATTCACCGCTGCTGGCTGTTATCGGACTCTACCAGCAGCTGCTGGCCTTCCACGCTGACGATGCCGACCGCACCGCGTTCCTGGCGGCTGACCTCGATCGGCTGCTCTGGGCTGGAAATGCAGCAGTTGCCGATGCAGAGGCCCAGCCGCAGGAAGCATTGCAG
>RGBY01000205.1 GCA_009919445.1 Planctomycetia bacterium | reverse complement strand
CGAGATTCACATGCTTCATCGCCTCGTGGAGAGCCTTGAGGGCCGGCTTCTTGAGTTTCGACGGAGATTGTCGCGGTGCGAGTTTGGCTTCAGTCAGAATCTTGTCGGCTGCCTCGGTGCCAACGCCACCGAATGTCGTTGCCAAAAATTGCCGCAGGCTGCGGGCATCACTCTCACCGGCTAATTCAGCGAGAGCATCGAGTGTGACCTTGCGGGCGGCGACTGAGCCGCCGTAGGCCAAGGCCGCCTCGATCACGAAGGGGTTCCCACGATAGACCCCAGGTGGTCGGGTGGCGGCGGTGAAGAACTCACCCGGCACCACTTGATGGAGGCCAGCCAGCAAACGCTGCTCACCGATTGGCACGACGCAGTCGGTGGCTGGAGGCGGAATACGGGTTGCCTGGATGGCGTCATATAAAGCGTCGGCCTCACCACGTCCCAGTTTGCCGGTCGAAATACGAGTTGAAAGTTTTGCGGCGTCACAGAGTTTGCGGGCTGTGCTCGGTGAAACCCGTGAGAAGGATTGGTTGAGAAACTGCGTCAGGGTCAGTTTCGGATGCTCGTGCAGCATCGTCACCAGCCGTCCCAGTTCTACGCCGTAGGGGTGCGGCTTGATTTCCTTCGGCTCAGGTGGCAGTTCGTGGTTGGCACGCTCGAGCAGTCGCTCATTGCCGTCAGGACCCTGGAAGTGAATCCGAGCATGCGGATTGGCAATGGCGGTCTGCTCAAGGTATTCCTCAACGCTTCCACGGCCACGATGGAACTTGGCCTCCATCTCAATGGTGACGCGGGTACCGTGCTCGATCGGCTCGTCGAGATCGTTGGCGGCCACCCAGGCGATGCCACGTTTCCGCATCATGTCGTCGCCCGCCTTGCCCGGGGGCACATCGACGCCGGCTCCCTTGCCGTTGAGAATTTCTGGCTGGTTTGTCTTGGTGTCGATCCGCAGTTCGTAGTAATGAGCCGGCTGCTTCCGTGAGGTCTTGGAAATAATTTTCACGGGCTTGCCGGTCGTTAGCACGCCGTACATACCAGCTGCTGAAATGCCGATGCCCTGTTGGCCGCGACTCATGCGGAGGCGGTGGAACTTGGAGCCATAAAGCAGCTTGCCGAAGATCAAGGGAATCTGCTTACGGACGATCCCAGGGCCGTTGTCTTGCACACTGACGGCGTAGCGTTTACCGCTGTCGCCAGCCTGCTCGATCTGCACCCAGATCTCCGGCAGGATGCCCGCCTCTTCGCAGGCATCGAGTGAGTTGTCGACTGCTTCCTTGACGCTTGTCAGCAGCGCCTTGCGTGGCGAGTCAAACCCCAGTAGGTGGCGATTCTTGGCAAAGAACTCACTGACGGAAATGTCCCGCTGCCCGGCAGCAAGCTTTTCGGCAGTCGCCCGCCGTTTGGTCGGACGGGGAGTGGCCGATGCAGTAGCGTCAGTTTTTGACTTGGAAGCAGGTTTTTTCTTGCGTTTAACGGCGGCTGCCATAGGGGGCATGGGGGGTACGAGGCTCAAATGGATATCAGCCTGCCCCGAGAGAGGACAGGCAAGTGAGGCAGAGTGTAGCGATTTTTCCTGTTCGGAATCCAATCGTACCGGTGGTTCGGCCGGGGTAGACCTTGTCCGTGGGGAGAATGGTGCCGCTGGCGACGCCTGCTGTTGATGTCCTGGTTGTCAGTGTGTCGAAGCCGACTGAAGCCGGGGAGAGGGTGATCTCTCTTTGGTTGTGATCATAGGCATGGGCCACGGAGGGCCGTCCTCTGATCTGAGCGTGACGGCAGGATGCCGTCTTCGGGGTCGGAAAAAAGATTGTGGCTGCCAGTGCAGCAGCCTTCAGGGAAGGAGCGAGCCATGGGCGTCCGCCGTAGTCTGCGTGCTGTTTTGGGTGGCCTGGTGGTGAGTGCCGGGCTCATCGGACCAGCGGCTCAGGCCAATCCGATCAATGGGGGTGTTGAGGCCCCCACACCAGATGTCTTTTCGAACTACTACCATCCGGCCAATCGGGCTGGGGCTTATCCGGGTGTCGGCGCTCAGTTGTACGTCTCGCCGCGTCCTGTGCCAGCACGGGTGGGGCATACCTGGGTCACCTACCCACCATTTATGCCTCATGAATTTCTCTATCAGCACAAGCGGCGGTACATCCGCTGCTCAGGGGCGACAGGGATGCGGACTGACGTTCGGGCCTATTGGTGGTGACAACAAGAATCGCGGCATGGTGCTGACAGCAAAGTGCCAGTAAACGAAAGTGATCGATCAATGCTGACCAGTAAGTTCATTCTGTGCGGGCGAATTCTGATGGCTGCCATCGTGGTGGTCAGCGTGATGGAGGCTGTTCAGGCGGGTGGCCATCATGCCACCGAAAAACGGTACTTCCTGCGAGGACGCAACAAGAGTTGGCACAGCGGCTGGTACAACCCGGCGGCTGGTCGGCCGGTGCCGCTGGTCGTGCCGCCGACAGCAGAGTTTGTCAGCGAGTACAGCTGGGGTGTTCCCAGCTCACGGGTCATGCCTCTCTACCCGCAATACCGCAAGCCATTTCCCGGCCCCGGCTATGTACCCGGCGAACGGCGGTTAATGCCAACGCCCGATCAGCCGAGTGACACGGTGCAGTTCGGCATCCATGCAATCAGGGGTCCGTGGGGGACTTACTGACGTGACCGCAAAACGGCCCTCCTGACCGGTTTTGCGTGAGCCTTGCCTGCGAAGCCGGAGGTTCGTAGTCAACGGTTGTGCTCGCTTCCTGCTTGGTGTTCCGGTGTACTCTCTGTGCGGTGCGTGCTGCTTGTCCGCTCGCTCCCGCTCGCGGCTTGCATGGTGCGGCGTGCCGTGTGGCTGAGCCACTGGAAACCCCCGGCGGAAGCCGGGGGATCGGTCCCACGTAATCGGCTTTCCAGCAGTCCCAAGGCTCGTGTTTCCTGCAGGATGACGACATTTTCTGTAACAAAGTGTCGTTTCAGGCTATTCCTTTAAGGTAGGGTCAGCCACCAGTAGATTCAGGATGAAGACCCCGCAAGCGGACCCCGAAATCAATTGGTTTTCCTTGACGAACTGAAAGAACTGATGGCTGTTTGTCGCGGAAATGTTCGTCCAGTGCTTCCAGCCATCGCCATCCTTCTCAGTTGGCTGGCGGGAGCGGCTCGCGCTGAGTCGGCCTCTCGCGACGCTGAGCAATTCTTCGAGTCCAAAGTCCGGCCGCTGCTGGCGACCAAGTGTCAAGACTGCCACGGTCCCGAAGTCTCTGAAGCCGGGCTCCGACTCGATAGCCGCGGCGGCCTTTTGCGGGGCAGTGAAAGTGGCGTGGTCGTCGTACCAGGGAAGACGAGTGAAAGCCGACTGATTCATGTGATTCAGCACACCGACGACATGGCGATGCCGCCGGATGAAAAACTGTCACCAGACGACATCGCCACCCTGGAAGAATGGGTGTCCATTGGTGTGCCCTGGACCGGGCCAGGCGCCGACGCTGTGTCACTGTCCACGCATGCGGAGGCGATGGAAGAGCGGATCAAAACCGCACTTGAATCGCATTGGTCACTCCTGCCACCTGTCAGGCATCAGCCACCCGCTCTGCCCGAGAGCCTGCCGGCAGGCCTGAAGTCAGCCTGGTCAGTCAGCCCCATCGACCACTTCGTAGCCGATCAGCTGGCGACGGCAGCGGTTACCCCGGCGGAGCCGGCGGAGCCACGGGTCCTTATTCGTCGGCTCTTTTATGATCTCACTGGTTTGCCACCGACGGCTGCCGAGGTGGATGCCTTTGCCACCAGCCCCACGGCTGCGGCCTATGAGTCACTCGTTGACCGACTGCTTGCCTCACCCGAACATGCCGAGCACTGGGCTCGTCACTGGCTCGATCTCGCTCGGTATGCCGACACCATCGGCTATGCCTTCGGTGGACAGTCGGCGAAGTATCCATATGCCTGGACCTATCGTGACTGGGTCGTACGGGCCCTCCACGATGATCTGCCCTACGACTGGTTTGTCACACTGCAGCTTGCTGCGGATCAGATCAGGCCAGCAGTGCCTCGCGAAGACCTGGCGGCACTCGGCTTTCTTACCGTTGGCCGAACCTTTCGGGGGAATTCAAACGACATCATTGATGACCGGATCGATCTGGTGACCCGTGGTCTGATGGGGCTTACCGTTGCCTGTGCCCGTTGCCACGATCACAAGTATGAGCCGATCGGCATTGATGACTACTACGCCTTGCACGGCATCTTCGCCAGTTCCGAAAGCCCTGCCGAACTGCCCATCATCGGCGAGCCTTCGCCCGGTCCGGAGGCTGTGGCATTTGCCAGCAGGCTTGCTGAACTGAAGCAGAAACTGGTCGAGCATGAGGCCGCCGTGCATGCCCGGGCTGTCCGCGAGGCATTTGCTCATGCCGCCGACTATTTTCTGGAAGTCGCTCGGCCAGCGGAGCGGCCTGATGGCCGACCGCCGAAACTGGCCGACGGCTATGAACTCGAGCAGTTGGTGATCGACCGGCTGAAGCGGCTTTTGCGTGGTGCCAAGCCAACAGACAAGGTGCTTGGCCCCTGGGTGACAT
>RGBY01000204.1 GCA_009919445.1 Planctomycetia bacterium | reverse complement strand
AGACCGATGCTCTATCCAATTGAGCTAGGGGTGCTCGTTCGCCACAACGATACACCGTTCCCCGTGCGGCTCCAAGCGGAGCTGCAGGAATCCGTCATCGTCGACGTCAAATCGCTCCGGTAACTCTCGCCAGCCAGGCCCAGACGCTGCCGGAATTGTTGCGGCAATCACCAGGCTCGATGCCTCCAGAATTTCACCCTGGTCACCAGCCAACGGACTGCGGGCCGCCACCGTACGCAGGGCAGCCTGCGGCCAGACGACGGCTCCGTTGACTACCCGTCCCACCGTATCAGGCTTGCATGTCACCTCCTGCCCCTGCCCACGGCTTAGGGGGGTGTTCATGGCCACCAGCCCACAACCGGGGGGGGCATACGCGATCACTGGCTGAATCCCGAAGGCCTTCGTGAAGGCGGTCAGTGCCGGCTTCACCAGCGGCAGGTCTGTCGCTGCGGCGATCGGAACCACAACGACCTCAGGTGGCCGGAAGTCAGCCTTTCGGGCTAAGGCTGCCACGGCCGCCACCTGGCTGGGCCGTGCCAGCCAGACCGTCGCACGGTGCCGGATCATGACATCAAGTAGTTCCTCTGCCCGCATTTCAGCAGAGAACGCCTGCGTCGCAACGCCGAACTGCCGAAGGTCGTCGATGCTAAGAAAAGCCGCCAGCGGGTCATCTGGTGCGAGCGAGATGACCAGACGATCCTGACGACGAAGCAGGCAACAACCATGCAGTGCCTCTGCCGTGGCAGCCGCCGCAGAAGCCTCACCACGGTATTCAAGCCGTGTTCGGACCGCTTCGGCAGCAGTCTCCTGAAGTGCCAGACGGGCAAGCGCCGGTGAAACGCCCACCGGTAAGGGCTTGCCGAAACTCATCGTTACTGGACGAGTCCAGCCCCGCGGCCACTTGCGAAAGAAACGGCCCTCTGAAAACGAAAAGACGCTGCCCCAAAGCCCGTCGATCGCCAGAGGGACCATCGGGGCCTCGACCCGATCGAGGATATGCCCCAGGCCGCGTTTGAAACCCAGGACTTGGCCGGTTCGAGAAATGCCTCCTTCGCAGAAGATGCCGATCACGTCACCCTCAGCAAGCCCCTCTCGCATCGTCTTCAAGGCCCGAGCAATCGACTTGGTCTTGGGCTCAAACAGGATGAATCGCCACTGGGCTGCCAATCGGTTGAGAAACCGGCCGCGAATATTCGGTCCATAGACCACCATCCGCACGGGCCGCCGTGAGGCTAGCACCACGAGGAACCCGTCGAGCCAGGAGATGTGATTGGCGATAATGACCGCTGGTCCAGTGGCCGGAATGAGGTCAGCATGGCTGATGCGAAAGCGGCAGATTGTGCGAATGAATGAGTCGACCAACAGCCGCAAGGAGGAACGGGGAGCGGCCACGATTGAGGCGACTGTGGCCAGCAAGGCCAAGCCAGCGAAGATGGCAAAGACGCCACGCGCCGAAAAGAGTGGATGGACAGATGCGCCCTCTCCCACAGGCAGTCGCAGACCGTAGTAGCCAATCGACGAGGCAAGCATGCCGGTGAACACAAGCAGATTGGTCGCGGCCAAGGTGGCACCGAGTCGCGTTGGTGGGCTCTGTTCTTGGAGGTAGGCTTCCAGCGGTACATCAAATATGCCGGCTCCCACGCCGAGCAGAAAAAGCCAGCAGACGGCTCCAACGAGGCCGGGGGAGAGCGGTGTTTCGCTTACAAAAACCGTCTCCCCTGAAACCGCCAATGCAGCACAGGCGATGCACATCAGGAGGCCACCGACTGGCACGAGGCCAAGGTTTACCATTGAGCCGGGGTCGATGCCCTGGCGGGAAAGCCGGCCCGCGAGCAGGCTGCCAGCCCCGATGCCACAGACCAGTGCCAGGAGCAGTGGCACGACTTCACGCTGCGTTGATGCGCCTGACTCAAAGGCGTACTGGTCAACGTTCAGTTGGGCAACGGCCGCAACGGCCCAGAAGAAGACGATCCCGGCAGCAGCGCCGGCCAACTGACGACAGGTAAGCAACCGCCTCACGTCAGAGTAGGTTTTTGAGACGGCGTTCCACGGCGGTGGGGCCTGGGGATCAGCCGCCAAAATCTTCGGCAAGCGTAGCGACACGAGCCAGCCAATACTGGCGACGGTCAGCAGGCAGACCGCAGCGGGCAGGGCATGCCCCCGAGGAACCGCCAGCAACCAGGCAGGCAACAGCCGCTCTGGGTCAGGCTGCGGTGATAGCCAGGTGAGATCAGCCAAGGCATTGCCCAAGGCCATTCCTGCCAGCGTGGCTGCCAATGAAACCATCGCAAAGACGCCGTTGGCCGCCGACAGCCGGCCGGTCGGTACGGTTTCTGGAATTGTGCCCAACAGGCTGGGATTGAGCAGGGTCGTCTGGAGGCCAAACAAGCCAACCACACCGAGCAGTAGCCAAAGACCAAACGGAATCCCGGCCAGCGTTGGCCCAGCCGCCGCTCCCCAGGCAACAGCAGCAGCCGCCGCCACACCGATAAGAACCTCAGCAAACTTGCCGCCAATCACGATCGTGCGTTTTGCAAAGCGATCAGCGAGCCAGCCGGCCAGCCAAGCAAATAGGACGAAAGGCAGGACGTAGACGACGGTGCCGACCGCCAACACAGCGGCTGGGGCTGTTCCCACTGAGGCTGCCGCCCGCTTGCCCAGACCAATGACGAGCCAGCGGGCAAGGTTATCGTTCAGTACCGTCAGGCCGCGAACCACGAGAAGGTCGCCAAACCCACCTGTCGACCGCTGCTCACCAGTTGCTGGTGGAGTCTTTTCCACGTTCACCCCACCATTTCTCGCCAGTCAATAAAAGCCGTAATGCTCGTCAGAAAGGGGTCAAACAAGCGTCAAACGAGCGTTAAACACGGGCCAAGCCAGGGCTGTGTTTGCCCGCCTGCTCCGGCAGGCCACCAGCCTGGAAAGCCGGGGTAGCAGCGCGAACTTTATCGCCCGTTTGCGAACCCGACAACCGCCTGCGTATTCTTATGTGACGCAGGAACGATTCCTCGCCCCCAACGCCTCGCACGGAGAATGTCCTCATGCGTTCCACTCGCCCCGCCATCTTTCACGCTCCCCAACGCGTAATCGCAGCACTGGCTGCGGTGTTCTTCATGCTGGCCTTGGCCTCTGTCGGTGAAGCTCAGCAGGTCGTCTACTACTCGTACTCACCAGTCATCGCGGCGCCAGTCGTAGCCCAGGCGCCGACATATGTCGCGAACTATTCACCCACCGACAGCTACGCCAGCGTGACTGCCTATTCACCGCCGGTGGTGGCTGCCATGCCAACCAGTTCTGTCGCGGTGACGAGCTACTACACCCCAGCCCCGGTTGTAACCACAGCCGCCTATGCTCCGACCGTTGTCACCCCAGTAACGGCCTACTACGCCCCGGCGGCGGTTGCCGTACCGGTCTACCGACGCGGGCTGTTCGGACGGTACCGCCCGGCTGGGGCGGCCCTGGTGCCTGCTTACTGATTTTCCCCGTCAGGCTGGCTGTCCACGAGGGCAGGATTCTTGACCCGGAAAACCCTGACCCTATAGTGGGACTGGTTTTCGTGTCCCGTGGTTAGGCTGATTCTCAGTACGCAGCGGCCCGGGACTCCCAATAAAGACAGGCCGGATGACACGAACCGTCACGATCGTCGGCGCTGGCCCTGGTGGTCTGGCCGCGGCAATGCTTTTGGCTCGCGCCGGGTTGCGGGTTCGAGTGCTCGAGCGACTTAGCACACCGGGTGGCCGCACGAGTCTGCTCGACAGTGGGACAGGCTTTCGTTTCGACCTTGGCCCCACCTTCTTTCTCTACCCGCGGGTGTTGGCTGATATTTTTCGGACCTGTGGGTACGACCTTCGCGAAGAAGTCGAGATGGTCAAACTCGACCCGCAATACCGCCTAGCCTTCGGGGCGGGGGGCGATCTGCTAGCCACCCCCGACATCGCTCGCATGGAAGAGGCAGTGGCCGCGCTGTCTCCGTCTGATCGGGGTTCATTCACCCGCTTCATGGAAGAGACTCGCAAGAAGTTTGTTCGCTTCGCTCCCTTTTTAGAGCAACCCTTCGAGCGGTGGTCTGATCTGGCCAATCCTGACCTCCTCAAGCTTGTTCCGCTGCTCAAGCCCTGGAAGAGCCTCGATGCCGAACTGGGCCGCTTCTTCAGCGATGAGCGGATCAGGCTCGCATTTACCTTTCAGTCGAAGTACCTGGGCATGTCCCCGTTTCGGTGCCCCAGCCTGTTCTCGATCCTGTCGTTCCTCGAATACGAGCACGGCGTGTTTCACCCGATCGGTGGCTGTGGTGCCGTTTCAGCCACCATGGCCCGCCTGGCGGAAGAGATGGGCGTGGAAATCCACTACAACGAACCGGTCGAGTCGATGACTTTTTCCGGCCGGCGGATCACCTCAGTGACCACGCCGCAGGCGACCTATGCGGCAGACGCCACAATCGTCAACGCAGACTTCGCCCGGGCAATGACGCGGCTTGTTCCGGATGAACTCAGGCGTCGCTGGAATGACAAGAAGATCTCTTCGCGGAAGTACTCCTGCTCAACCTTCATGCTCTACCTGGGCATC
>RGBY01000203.1 GCA_009919445.1 Planctomycetia bacterium | reverse complement strand
TGCCCACGGTGTAGAGGTCGACCAGATACATCGCCACGGGGTCGTCGGTCTTTTCACCGAGTTTAAAAGCCGGGGTGGCCGACACTGGGCCGCCGATCAGATCGACCTGCTCGAAGGCATCGAGGAAGTCCTGGCGGATCAGACGCCTCACCCGCAGGGCCTTGGCGTAGTAGGCGTCGTAATAGCCGGCAGAAAGGGCGTAGGTGCCGAGCATGATTCGGCGTTTGACCTCGGGGCCAAAACCCTCAGCGCGGCTGCGGCAGTACATCTCAACCAGTGGGGAGTCGAACTCGGTGATGCCGCCATCCTCTGCCGGCCGAGCGCCATCCCAGCGGTGGCCGTAGTGGGCACCATCGTAGCGGGCCAGGTTGCTGGAAGCCTCACTGGGGGCGATCAGGTAATAGGTGGGAACGCCATGGGCAGCGTGGGGCAGTTCGACCTCATGGATGGTGGCCCCGGCAGCCTCGTAGGCAGCGAACGTGTTTTCCACATGTTCGGCCACTTCCGGGTCGAGGCCTTCACCAAAGTGGGCCGCCACCCGGCCAATTTTGAGACCCTTCAGCGGCTTGTCGAGTTCGGCACGATAGGCCGGTACGGCGACATCCAGCGAAGTTGAATCGCCGGGATCATGGCCTGCAATCGTTTCCATCAGCAGAGCGCAGTCAGCAGCAGACCGGGCCATGGGGCCAATCTGGTCAAGGCTTGACGAGAAGGCAACCAGCCCGCGACGGCTGACGCGGCCGTAGGTTGGCTTGAGGCCGGTGATCCCGCAGAGCCCGGCGGGCTGGCGGATCGACCCGCCGGTGTCTGAGCCAATCGCCAGCGGGGCCATGTCTGCAGCGATCGCGGCAGCAGAGCCACCACTGGAGCCACCGGGTGCCCGGTCGAGATCCCACGGGTTTCGTACGAGACCAAAGGCAGAATTCTCGTTGGAACCACCCATGGCAAACTCATCCATGTTGGTCTTGCCGACCAGCACGGCCCCGGCCTCCCGCAATCGCCGAACCACATCAGCGTCGTATGGCGGGCGATACCCGGCCAGCATCTTTGAGGCACAGGTCGTTGGCTGATCGGTCGTGCAGAGCACGTCTTTGACGGCCACCGGAAGGCCGGCCAGTGGCCCGACCGGTTTCCCGCTTTGACGGTTGGCATCAATACGGGCCGCCTCGTCGAGAGCCTGGTCACGGTTGACCGACAGGAAGGCGTTGATTTCGCCGTTGGTGGCAGCGATGCGATCGAGGAAGGCCTCGGCACATGCGACCGCCGTGACGTCACCGGCCTCGAGGGCAGCGAGTAGGTCGGTGGCAGAGCGATCGGTGAGTGACATCTAGGGGGTTCCTAAACGGATGGCGACGACACGGTGAAAGGCTCAGGCCGAGCCTGAATCACCCAGCACGGCTGGCACGAGAAAGCACTCGCCGTCATGCCGAGGTGCGTTGCGGAGGGCGTCTGCGGTTGGCAACGAGGCGGCCAGCTCGTCACGGCGGAAGACGTTCTGGGCATCGAGGGGATGGGCCAGCGGAGCAACGTCACTGGTGTCGACAGCTGACAGCTGGCCAACGAAGCCGACGATCTTCGACATTTCAGCAGTCAGGCTTTCCAGTTCAGCCCCGCTGAGGGCCAGCCGGGCCAAGAGGGCCACCTTTTTCACGTCAGCTGGTGTGAGTTCAGAAGCAGGGGTGCCGGCGTCAGCCATTGACGTGTCCTTGCAGCAATCGAGAGGGAAACGGACGCGAGAGGGAAGCAGACGGCTGCCATGCTGGGCCAAACCCGCAGTCAGTCAAGCCTTAGGGCCGGGCCCGTGGGCCAGCCGGCACGGCGTCCTCTGCAGCTGACTTGGCCTTTTCGACATGTGGCAGGCAGAACGGCTTTTGCTTGACCTGCTTGGTGACGGCCCCGCTACGAATGCACTGGGTGCAGACCAATTTGGTGGTGTTCGTGCCATTGGCCAGGGTGACCCGCAGACGCTGGAGGTTTGGCTTGAACTTCCGCCGCGTGATGCCGGTGATCTTGGTGCCAACACCGCCGAGATACTTCTGCTTACCGCGGATCGTCACCGAGTTCCCCATCGAGAAACCCTTGCCGCAGACTTCACAGCACCGTGCCATTACATCACCCTCAGGTCAGTTTGAAATGTCGAGTTCCCGTCCAGAACGGGAAACCGCAAATATACCGGAGTTGACCGCTCCCGCAAGGTGAGACTTTGGGGACCCGGGCAGCAGGCCGCTGCCGGAACCGGGAGGCAGCCCGGCCGACACGCGTTGGTCAGCCCCGCTGCCGTACCGCAGCAGGGCTCAGGGCTGCAAGGACGGCCTCATGGACCAGTCCATTGCTGGCCACGCCGTCCCCTGCATCCATCGTGGGGCAGCCTGTCCAGTCGCTAAAGCGGCCCCCAGCCTCGGTCACGACCACGGCCACGGCGGCGGCATCCCAGGCGTTGAGCATGGGGTCGGCCATCACCTCGGCTCGACCAGTGGCAACCAGCAGATACCCATAGGCATCTCCCCAGGTGCGGACGACACCGCAGGCATTCTCGAGGTCGAGCCGCACCTGGCCACCGGCAGCAGCAGCATCAAGGCTGGGCGGCCGGCGGCGAAAGTCTCGAAAGTCGCTTGAGCAGATCAGGCTGTCCCGCAGCTGCCGGGTGGCCGAAACCTGGGCCGGCACCGGGCTGGCAGCCCCCTGCTGGTACCATGCCCCGCCTCCCTTGGCTGCATAGGCCAGCTCATCAAGGGCGGGAATGAGGATCACCCCGAGCTGGCCCTCTCCATCGCGGCGGCAGCCGACGAGCGTGGCATACAGGGGAACGCCGCGGATAAACGACTTGGTGCCGTCGATTGGATCGACCACCCATTCATATCCCGAACTCCCTTGCTGGCTCCCGGTTTCCTCTCCCAAGAATCCATCGTCAGGAAAGGCCGTTAGCAGCCGGTCACGGAGCAGTGTCTCGGCGGCAACATCGGCAGCGGTGACTGGCGACTGGTCGGCCTTCATCTCGACGCTTAGATCGGTCGACTGAAACCAGTCGAGGGTGACACGGCCTGCCTCGCGGGTGGCTTCGAGGGCAACAGCCAGTCGTTTCTCAATAGGTTCAACGGTTGAATCAGGCATCTGGCAACTCCGCAGGGGGGGCTGGCATCACAGCGGGTGGAATGATTGCCACCACAAGCAGCAGGCCTGCACCCATGACCAGAAAGCAGTCTGCCAGGTTGAAGATGGGCCAGTCGATCACACCCTCCAGGCGAAAGTGAATCCAGTCGCGGACGGCGTAGACGGCCGTGCCTTCACGAGCCAGTGGGGCATGCCAGCGGAGGCCGGGCAGCCCGACACGGTCGTAGAGATTGCCAAGGATGCCACCACTGATCAGGCCGAGTGACACAAGCATGATGCCATCGGTATTCAGCCGCAGGCGTGAGACGGTGATGACAATCCCCGCCAGGGCGGCGACCGAGACGGAGATAAAAAGCCAGCCCATGCCCTGCCCCAGGCCGAACAACGCACCCTCGTTGAGGTTGGTCTCCCACCAGAGCATGTCGGAAATGACGGTGATGCCGGGTCGCATGCCGGGCATGCCAAGCTGCCGAAAGGCGACTGCTTTGGTGATCAGATCAGCAGCCGTCGTTGCCAGGCAGAGTCCACCGAAGACAAGCCAGGAAGCCATTCGCCACCGATCAGAGTCGGTCTGGAAAGACGGCGGCTGATGCGGGGCTGCGGTCACAAAACCAATCGCCTAGAGGTTTAGTTAAAGGTGGTAGCTAGAGGTGGGATCACGCAGGACAGGGCAGCGGCACACCAGTTCAGCAAGAGCAGAATCCACTTGAGGAGGACCCTGCTCTATGATCGGGTTCTACAGAGCTGCTGCTGATTGTTGGTCCATATAGCTGCAACATAGCCGCTACGAGTTAATTGGAACCAGCTAATCGTAACGGTCACTACCGCGGGTGGCGTGGGCGAAACGAAGACCGCTCCAGTTGCTCGGCGCAGCGAATGCACGTGCTGGCGTAGGGTAATGCCTCCAGTCGCTTTTTGGCGATGACCCCCCCGCACTCTTCGCAGGTCCCAAAGGTTTTCTCACGGATTCGCGCCAGGGCCCGATCGACGAGTTCCAAAGTCTCTTCTTCGCTGGCCAGCAGCGACAGGGTGAATTCCTGCTCAAATGCATCCGACCCAAGATCGGCCATGTGAACGGGCATGGTAGAGGCGTGTCCGGCTGGCTGGTCATCAGCGGTACCGAGGGCTTCTCCCGCCATGGCAGTTACATCGCCGCTAAGTCGGCTCCGCAGCTGCTCAACACAGCGGCAGCGAGCAGGGTGAGGCCAGCGCGTCGCATCGCCGGACCTTAATTCACCGGACCTTTGGATCTCGGACTGGGTTCCGGCGAGTTCGAGTCGGCCGAGCGGGTGCGGGTTCAGCCCAACTCGGACAGGCGCACGACCGTGCACTCGGGCTTCGGTGGGTCGGTTTCGGGAAGGAGGAACCGCCAGAAAATCGAGCCTCGCTGATGCCCGTCGGTGCAGAGCCAGTTCGGCAGCCCCGGATCCTGGTGGCTGATGATGATCCGGTACGAACCATCTGGTTCGTA
>RGBY01000202.1 GCA_009919445.1 Planctomycetia bacterium | reverse complement strand
CATCGTCGACATGGCTGTCGTTGACGTCGGCCTGGTAGTGCTCACCTCTACAGCGGCAGGCCAAGCAGGTCTGGTATTGCTGCGCGGCACCTCCGAACAGTTCCGCGTGGAGAAACTGCGTGAGCTTGCAAGCCCGCGCCGTAACACAACACAGCATCGCGCTGTCGGTGACTTCTGGTCAGCCGCCGGTCTGTACGCATTCATTGCAGAAGACGGCGGTATCTGGACTACGAACGGTGAAGCGGTCAACCGCATCGACGGCCCAACAACTATCAACCACGAGAACGCCACCGAAGACGACGGGGGTGGGCTGATGGAAATCCTGTCGGCGGAGGGGCCGACAGCCATCGAGCACCTTGAGGAAGAGGAAGCCAAAGCATGGGTGCGTGGAGCAGTCGACAGCCTGCCGGAGAATCTGCGGGTAGCCCTGGTGCTCGTCTATCACCAGGGCATGAAGTACCGCGAGGCAGCCGATGTTCTCGGTATTCCGGTCGGCACCGTGAAAAGCCGTCTCCACGCGGCACTTGCCAAACTGAATCAGGCCTGGGTCACGACGGCCGACGCGGAGGGACAAGGATGAAGACCGCAGCGATGAAGACCGCAGCCCCCAGTCATACTCGGGAAATCATGCATGGTGGTTGGCAGCAGCCGTTCTTTCGGCAAGGGGGACGGCATGCGTGAAAACCTGATCGGCTATCTTCTTGACAGCCTCGATGAACATGAACGGGCTGAAATTGATGCCGCTCGGCAGAACCCCGAGTCGGCGGTGGCCATCGAAACAGAGCTTGCTCATCTGCGGCGGGCACTCGATCCCCTGAAGGTCGATCGGCAGCCAATGGCTGCTCCAGCAGGGCTTGCAGAGCGAACCATTGCCGCAGCTCGGCAAGCTGCAGCGAAGCAGCCCTCACTTTCGCCTTCTCGTGATGCGGTGACTCCCGTGCTGCGATCGCGTGCTTGGGTTGACCGGCTTATTCTTGCCGCTGCCGCAGTGGCCGCCATGGTGCTGCTTATTCCCCTGCTTCGCGAGTCGATCGACGATTCCCGAGCCAATCGCGCTCAGCGAAACCTGCAAAAGGTTGGTCGTGCGCTCCATGGCTACGCTGACACCGAGCGAGTGTTCCCCACGCCGCCCAGTGAAGGCCCACTTTCCCGAGCCGGGCTCTACGCCCCGACGCTGGTTTCGGCCCACCGTCTCAAACCGGATGACGGCTTGCTTGTCTATCCAGGATCAAAGCTTGATCAGGCCGGGAATTTTCGAATCCCCGATCGTGAGACGGTTGAGCAGGCGGTCGGTTCAGCTGAGTTTGATGAGTTGATTGAACGGATGGGGGGGGATTATGGCTACACGCTTGGTTATCGTAATGAGGCTGGCGTCCTGCAGCCAATTCGGGACCAGCGTCGGGCTCACCACCCTCTGGTTGCAGATGCCCCGGATGCCAGCGGCGAGAAGAGCAACAACCATCCCGAAGGTATCCATCTCATCCTCTATGAGGATGGTCGGGTTGAGCGAATTGTGATTGCAGATGACAACCTCGAGCTGTTGCATCGCGACGATCACCTCTATCGCAATCACGATGGCAAGATCGCTGCGGGTACCGACGAAGAAGACGCTGTGATCGGTGACTCACATCACCAGCCCTAGGCGGTCGGCGGCGTAGACGCCTCCCCGCATGTCCGTCAGTCAGCCCCAGCCTGTGGTTGGGTGAGGACGCTTCGGTGCGAATAGCCGCCGGGTGTTGCCGACCGCTGAGGAGTGAGCAGCCTGAAAGGCATGGTTGACCGAGGGGCTGATTCCAGGACCAGGTGTCAGCGGGCAGGCGTCAGCAACGGAGAACGACCGGAAGCAGCCCTCACTGGCTGATGAGTTCCCGGGCGGCAGTTGCCACAGCCTCAGCGGTGATGCCGAAGTGAGCGTAAAGCTGTTTGGCTGGGCCCGAGGCACCAAAGCCCTCCATGCCAATAAACCGGCCCCTGTCCCCCAGCCAGCGTTCCCAGCCGAAACCACAGGCTGCTTCACAGGCGACGCGGGCAGTGACCGAGGCAGGCAGGACGCTCTCCCGGTAGCTGGCATCCTGTTCCGCAAAGAGATCCCAGCAGGGCAGGCTTACCACCCGGGCCTTGATTCCTTCGGCAGTCAGTGTGTCCGCTGCTGCCAGACAGAGTTCTACCTCACTGCCCGTGCCGATGAGGATGCAGTCGGGATGGCCACCAGGGGCTTCCTTCAGCACGTAGCCTCCACGGGCGACGCCTGCGGCTGGGCCCAGATGCGTGCGATCAAGAGTCGGTAGATTCTGCCGCGAGAGGACCATGACTGATGGTCGGTCGCCACGGCGCAGGGCAACGCGATAAGCCTCAGCTACTTCGTTGGCATCGGCAGGGCGAAAAACAGAGAGTCCAGGCACCGCACGGGCGCTGGCCAGTTGTTCGATTGGTTGATGCGTGGGGCCATCTTCACCAAGACCAATTGAATCGTGGGTCAAGACATAGATCACACCGAGATCGCCCAGTGCGGAAAGCCGGAGGGAAGGTTTTAAATAATCAAAGAACACGAAGAAGGTTGCCGCGTACGGTCGGAGGCCACAGAGGGCCATGCCGTTGCAGGCGGCAGCCATGGCATGTTCACGAATGCCGAAGTGAAAATTTCGGCCAGCTGGCGTCGCCGCAGAAAAGTCACCTGCACCTGGAATCAGGGTCATGGTTGAGGGGGCCAGGTCAGCTGAGCCACCGAGGAACCAGGGGATTGTCCCGCTGACCGCCTGCAGAACCTTGCCGGAGGAGACGCGGGCTGGCAGTTGTCCAGCAAGCAGTTCAGCAAGTTCAGTGGCCGCCTCAGGGGCCGCAGCCTCGGCAGCCTGTTTGATCTGTTGCCAGGCCTCGCGAGCGGCGCGGCCACGACAGCCGAGTGTGTCGGCGAACCGTTGCGGCACTTCGGCTGGCACGCGGAAGGAATCATCGGCCGGCCAGCCGTAGGCTTCCTTGGCCCCGCGGATTTCATCGGCTCCTAGCGGCGCACCGTGCGAGGCGTGGGAGCCTGCTTTGGTCGGGGCGCCGTAGCCAATCTCGCTGGTGACAATAACAAGCGTGGGCCGTTCAGTTTCTGCACGGAAATGATTCAGGGCCGCAGTGAGTGCGGCGGTGTCATTGGCATCAGCCACTCGCTCGATTCGCCAGCCAAGGCCCTCGAAGCGGCGGGCAACTTCTTCACTGAAGGCGAGGTCGGTTTCCCCTTCAATGGTGATCTGGTTGTCATCGTAAATCCAGCAGAGGTTAGAGAGTTTCAGATGGCCCGCCAGCGAGGCGGCCTCGGCGGCGACGCCTTCCATCAGGTCGCCATCACTGCAGAGCACGTAGGTGTCGAAATCAAAGAGCGTTGCATCCGGCCGGTTGTAACGGCCGCCCAGCCAACGTGAGGCGATTGCCATGCCGACGGAATTGCCGCAGCCTTGGCCGAGTGGGCCAGTTGTTGTTTCCACGCCAACGGTGAGGTGATGCTCTGGGTGGCCAGCACAAATGCTGCCGATCTGGCGGAACTGCCGGATGCAGTCGAGGCTAACAGCTGGCACGTCGGCCTCGGCCGTGCCGGGTGGCCCTTGGCGAATCCCCGCCAGATGAATCAGGCTGTAGAGCAGCATGGAAGCATGCCCGCAGGAAAGCACAAAGCGGTCGCGGTTTGGCCACTGCGGATCAAGCGGGTCGTACCGCAAAAATTCTTTCCAGACCGTGTAGGCGACCGGTGCCAGAGCCATCGGTGTGCCGGGATGCCCACTCTTGGCGGCTTCCACCGCATCCATGGACAGAGTGCGGATGGTGTCGATAGCAAGCCGGTCGATGTCGATGGTGGGGGAGGCAGCGGCGTCGGTCATGAAGGAGCCTTTCCAAGGGTGAAACGACTTGAGGAAAGCCACTCGCTTGTTCTCTTTTACAGCGAGCGAAAAGGGTTTTGTTGCGGTTAAGCAGTGTAGCAAAACTCAGCCTGCCGCTCACGGCTGGATCATGCTGCGGCGGTAACTGTCATCCAGGGCTTCCGGGGTGCACCCACAGAGTTCCCAAAGGGTGTGGGGGTCGGCGGTGCCGCGATAAATCTTGAGGAGATAGGTGAGGAAAGCATCGCGATACCGCCCCCGCTCACCGTTGATAAAAAAGTCGGCCAGGCCAGCAAGCTGGCTGTAAATCTGTGGCAGCCGTGGATCGGACTGAAGCGTAGGCCGATCGAGTCGACAGAGTTCCCGAAGTGGCATGAAAAAGCCATCGTCAACGAGTCGTTCTCGGGCGGCTGGAACGCGGCCAGCGGTTCGGCCGCCAAGGGTGAAGCCGAACGGTGCCTCCTCCAGCGATTCCATGTAGCAGGCCACGGCTTCTAATGCCCACATGCCATGCCGGCTTCCAGCGGCAGGGCTGGTTCGCCTGCTTTCTGCAAAGAGTTGGTGCGTGGCTTCGTGTTCGATGGTTCGTGCCGGCGATTCATCACCGAGGAAAAACCAGGCGGTACGGGTTGGGGTCCAGTAGATGCCGAGTGTTTGTGCGATGCGGGGTTCCAGTCCCTCAAGTTCAGCGACGTACTGCTGTCGATTGGCGACGAGGACGGCTTTC
>RGBY01000201.1 GCA_009919445.1 Planctomycetia bacterium | reverse complement strand
CACCGACTGGCTGCGCCGTGATTTTTGGCAGACGCCCTCCGGTAAGCCTGCGCCAGACGGCTGGCAGTTCAGGAACGGAGAGGTGGCCCTCGTCACGCCGAGGCGTGGGGGCAACATTGTCAGCCCGCCGCTGCCGCCCAATTTTGAACTCAGCTGGCAGTGGCAGATTGAAAAAGGAGTCAACTCCGGCCTGAAATACCGGACCCGGCGATTTGGCAGCGATCTCTTCGACAATCAGCTGATTGGCCTTGAGTATCAGATTATCGATAGCCAGCCGGGTGACACATGGAAGGGGTCAACAGCAGCGATCTACAATCTGGTGGCCCCTACTGGTGACAAGGTTTTGCATCCACCGGGGCAGTGGAACAGTGCTCGGGTCGTTGCTATTGGTGACAAGATAGAGCATTACCTCAACGGCAAACTCGTTGCGGCAGCTGAAACGACGGGGCCTGCCTGGGAGACCACCGTCGCGCTGAGCAAGTTTTCGGGGAGTAGCGACTTTGGTCGTGGTCGGTCTGGCGACCGGATTATGCTGACCGATCACGGTGGCCGGGTCCGCTACCGAAAGTTTCACTTTGTTGCACGATCGGCAGAGCCAACTGAGCCGGTTGCGCGGCGGGGGCCTTTTCTCGGAAATGGCAGCCGGAATAGCTGGGCAACCCAAGACAGCATCGTGCTCTGGACGCGAACCACCCAGCGGCCTGAACTGCTGGCTGACGGGAAGCCGTTTGTGACGCTTTCGCTAAGTGAGGCAAATCAGCTGGCTCGGCAGGAGGCCCCCGCTGCAATGCTTTCAGCACAGCTGCCCAAGGGTGCCAAACTCGATGAGATGTTTGGAGCCTGCCCGGGTGCACCAGGGCGAGTGCGGCTTTCGTATTATCCAGTGGGCAAGCGGCATACGATCAAGCATGCCGACTGGAGGACGACTGAAGCAGACAGCGACTTCACCGCCCAGTGGAAACTTGAAGGCCTTCAGGCGGACACTCGTTATGGAACGGTCATCGAGGCACAGACGCCTGATGGTGAGCCGTCCGCTGTGGCGCTGGGTGGCTTTCGGACAGCACCCCGGCGAGAGCAGCCAGAACCGCTCCGGTTTTGTGTGACCACCTGCCACGATTTCATTCGCCGCGATGATGGCCTGAAGGGGCACAAGATCTACACAGCAATGGAGCGACTCGAACCAGATTTCGTCATTCATGCCGGTGACATCGAATACTACGACAAGCCTGATCCGTGGGCGCTGACCAAAGAGCTCATGCGGTTCAAGTGGGGACGGATCTTCGCGTTGCCAATGAATCGAGATTTTTACAGCCGGACAACGAGTTATTTCATCAAGGATGATCATGACACGCTGTCAGACGACTGCTGGCCCGGCCAGACGTATGGGGCAGTTTCGTTCGAAGAGGGCGTCAGGCTGTTCAACGAAGAGCAGTTTCCCAGCCGAAACCCCCGCTATGCGAACATTCGTTGGGGCAGGGATCTGGAGATTTGGATTCTGGAGGGGCGTGACTACCGCAGCCCGAACACAATGCCTGATGGGCCGGACAAGACGATTCTGGGTGCGGAGCAGAAGGCCTGGCTGTTCAAGACGCTACAGGCATCGAAGGCCGCCTTCAAACTTGTGTTCAGCCCGACACCAGTGGTTGGTCCTGACCGTGCAAAGAAGAAAGACAACCATGCCAATGATATCTTTGCCTGGGAGGGCCAAGAGCTTCGGGAACAACTCAGTGAGATTCCGGGCGTGATCGTCTTTTGCGGTGACCGACACTGGCAGTATGCGTCAGTCGATGAAGCAACGGGACTCTGGGAATTTGGTTGTGGCCCCGGTAGTGAAAAGCATCAGCTGGGCTGGAAGCCTGGCGATGAGCGGCCCACGCACCGTTTCTTGCGGGTGGCCGGTGGCTTCCTTTCCGGTGACCTGACCTATCCGCATCCCGAGGAGCCGACGCTGACGATTCTCCATCGCTCAGTTGATGGCGACGAGCAGAGTCGTTTTCAGTTTCCGCAGCAGCCGCGCAGGTAACCCGCACGGGAACGAAACGATGGTTCTCGTGGATCAGCGGCCACTGATTGACAGCGTGAGGAAGTGGGTTGCACAGCTGATGCAGGGGTCGTAGCTGCGGATCAAGGTTTCGCACTGCCGGGTCAGGCTGGCATCGTCCGGTGGGCTGGGCTGACCGAGTTGCTGGGTGAGCATCGTGGCCAGATCAGCTTCAATCTGTGCCTGGTTTTGTGAGGTCGGCGGGATGATCGTCGCGGCAGTGACCAGCCCATCCTCATCGACCTTATAGTGGTGATAGAGCAGCCCCCGTGGGGCCTCGGTAGCATGGCAGCCGCTTCCGGCCTGTGGGGTAATCTCCTGCCGTGCCGGTGTCGGAATGGCCTGGTAATCCGCGGCAATTGCCAATGCATCTTCAATGGCGGCGAGCACCTCGATGCCTCGCGCCACAATGCTTTGGTGCATCGAGGCCTCAGCCCAGTTAATGCCACAGCCTTCGGCTGCCTCTCGGGCCAGTTTGGGAAGGCGTTCGATATTGTGACTGAGCCGGGCTAGGGGACCGCAGAGATAGCTGGCGTTGCCATCAATCAGCCGGCTATGCAATGCCGTGCTGTGTCGCACCTGAAACTCTCGACTGTGCTCAGCAAAAGCTTCAATCGGCGTACAGACAGGCTGCTCAATGCCAGTAATCATCAGATCGCCATAGTTCATCGGGTATTCAGCGTCACTTGCCAGCGACAGCCGAACGGTGGGCGAAGACGCCTTCGGGAAACAGAACTGGCTCACCCGCTTCAGGCTCCGGCTCACGGCCTCGAGGCCCTGTTCAAGCCTGGGAATCAGGCTACGAACTGCGGCCACGTCCGGACCACGATAGAAACCCCCCACGGTGACGTTGACGGGATGGACTGCCCGTCCACCAACTGCCTCGAGGATCTGGTTTCCTAGGGCCTTGAGCAGCAGGCCATCCTCGAGGAAGCCGGCATACTCAGGGGGGAGGGAGAAGCCGCTCTCGCAGCCGAGGAAATCGGGGGCATGCAGCAAATGCATGTGGAGGGCATGGCTGGTGATCCATTCGCCGCAATAAAGCAGCCGACGAAGGCGAGTAATAGCTGGGGATGCCGATATCCCGAGAGCTTTTTCGAGGGCGATGCACGAACTCATCTGGTAGGCCACCGGGCAGATGCCGCAGATGCGGGCGGTGATATCTGGCACCTCCATGATCTGCCGGCCCCGCAGCAGCCGTTCAAAAAAACGTGGTGGCTCGTAGATCTTGAACTCGGCAATTTCCACCCGGCCGTCGACCAGTTGCACCTTCAGTGCGCCCTCGCCCTCAACACGGGTGAGGGATTTTACGGAAATGCCACGGATGGTTTTCATAGAAAGGCTACGGGGTACATCGGGAGTGAGCGAGTAAGGAAAGGGTGAATTGTCGCGTAGGTGACGTGCCTTGTGGTCCGTCTCTTTTTGTGTGAGGAACCTATGGTCTCCAGGGAAGCGGGTGAGGCCAAAGCAGGTGCCGACTCTCTCCGGCAGGAAGTCGCAGCAGAGGGCCGGCTGGCCGGTTTGATGCCGCAGCCTGCCCAAGATAATCGGCTTCCATGCCATCTTGGATCGTCACCAG
This sequence comes from Planctomycetia bacterium, assembly GCA_009919445.1. Classification (GTDB taxonomy): domain Bacteria; phylum Planctomycetota; class Planctomycetia; order Pirellulales; family UBA1268; genus UBA1268. The sequence continues at coordinate 992 of RGBY01000201.1, read as the reverse complement.
TGGGGGGCTGATGGAATCTGGGAGTGTCAGCTGTAGTTCGGCGGCCCAGGGGTCAAAGCTAATTTCCATCGCAGGCATGAGCTGGCTGGTGGTATCGGAAGCTTCATGTGGCAATCGGTCTGACCAGTATGCCTGCCAGGTGGGAAATGGCATGTCGGGTTTACCGTAAACCTGCCATTTGGGCCTCCCTTCAGCCGACACGTAGAGGTTTCCTGTGAATCCACGGCCGCTGCTGTCCTTGTCAACGATTTTCACAATGGTTTTCTTGGCGTCGATGATATTGCCGACCAAAAAGACGTTGTCGCGTGTCCAGTTTCCCGGCCGGTGACCCCCCACGGGCATGTCGATTCCAGTGTCAGCTCCAGCAATCAGGTTGTGGGCGACCAGCACCCCACCAGCTTCTCTGAAGCTGATGCCAACCCGATTGTTGATCAGCACATTATTGACAGCGACAGCAGCGTCATCGGTGGCCGCTTCGAAGTCGAGCCCAACGCCATGGCCAACAATCAGGTTGCCGTTGATACGAGTATCCAGCCCGGGTCCTTGGTCAAGCCAGATGCCCCAGTGGTCATTGAAGGCAATGTAGTTCCCCTCGATGACTGACCGTTTCGGCCGATGGAGCTTGAGCCCACCGCTTTCCCATCGCTTGTCCCCAATAAACCGGAGGCGATTATTGCCGACGATGACATTCCGCCGAAGGCTGAGGTGTGAGCCGAAGTAGCTTGCCGTCCCAGCTGCACCGTTGTCGAGAATCCAATTGTCCTCGACAACGTGAAACCCATTTGAGCCAGATTGCTAGTGATAGCTTTTTCAAGATCTCTGAGACCGGATCTCAAGCGGAGATCTACGAATGCTATTGCTTTCGCTGATGACTGGGTTGAGGGATCCAACACTGATACGGAAGACTTCGTCAACTCGATTATTCTGTCGAGGGCATCAGATCAGCTGGTGGACTTCACTCGGTGGATTCCATCGGTGACCATTGCCGATAT
>RGBY01000021.1 GCA_009919445.1 Planctomycetia bacterium | reverse complement strand
CTCGACTTGCGAAAGCTCAATCCACTCATCAGCCGTGTGGGCCTGGGCAATTGAACCTGGGCCAAAAACAACACAGGCGAGCCCGGCTGCCGCATAGACACAGGCGTTGGTGCCGTAGCGAGCGGCTTCCTGCCGGGCAGTGAACCCTGCCTGATTAATGGCCTTGGCAAGCAGATCAGCAGCCGTAGCTGCCGCTTGGCCCGCACAGCTGAGCCCACCACTTTCTAGAAATGGTGGCTCATGGGTGATCTCATCACCCGTGCAGGCTGCCTCAATCACATCGATGACTTCCTGCCGGGCCGCTACTGGGTCTTCACCTGGCACCAGACGACGGTCAATCTCCAAGACCACTCGATCCGGAACGAGGTTGACACCGGTGCCTCCATGGATGGTTCCAATGCTTAAGGTCGGGGGGCCACATGGATGCTCAGCCTGCCGGGTGAGCAATTCTGTTGCTAGCTGCTCAATCGCGACGGCAGCCCGCGCGGCCGGGTAGATGGCATTGGCGCCGTCTTCGGGATGGGAACTGTGGCAGGCCCGACCACCGGCAATCATTCGCCAGCGGACCGCCCCCTTGTGCTGAGTCACCATTGCCAGACGGGTCGGCTCGGCCACCACAGTCAGCACCGGGAGGCTCCCCAGCACGTCGGCCCCGATGAGGTCTGCGGCTGGACGGTCAGTTGGCAATCTGGCATCGGGAGCCCCCGTGAGAAGCAGTCGGGTGAACGCGTGGGCCCCGGAAAACCCGAACTCCTCATTCACGCTGGCCACGAAAATGACCGTAGCCCGCCGTTCCACGGCAGTCTGCAACCGCTCAAGGGCAGCCACCATCGCGGCCATCCCCCCCTTTACATCGCAGGCCCCGCGGCCGGCCAGCCGGCCGTCCCGCACGGTTGGGGTGAAGGGCTCGATGATCATGCCGGAAACTGGCACGGTGTCCTGATGCACATCCCAAATCAACACCGGAGCGTCCGCCACGGTTGCTGGGAGGCGAGCGATCACATTGTCACGCCCGGCCGCGACTGGCTGTCGGACCGCCGCAATTCCGGCCGTTTCCAGCCGCCGCAGCAGGTAGTCGGTCACGCGGCCCTCGAGATACTCCGGGCCAACGAGATCCCGGCCCATCGGGTTGACGCTGGGTCGCCGTACCAGATCAGCAAGAATTGCGGTGGGATCGGCCATAGACGCCACGGTAGCAGGTGAGTGATGGTGAGGCAGAAAAAAACACGGGGGAGCGTCCTCGTCGATTGTCCTTCCAGACGGTATAACAGGAGGCTGGAGAGGCGGTGGCAGACACCGCTTTTTTTCGAGCCGACTTTGTGACGTTTTTCACGAAGTCTGTTTTCTCCGCTGTTTGAACGACTTTCGTACCGGCCCGTCGCCTCCCGTCAACGCTCATGGACGCCATCCTCCCGGTTCTGCTTTTCGTTGCCATTGCGGCCGTGGTCTCGGTCAGCCTGGTCATTCTACCGCTGCTCGTGGCCCCACGGCGTCGCGGAGCGGTTAAGGAAATGCCCTACGAGAGCGGCATGGATCCCATTCATGACACCCGCCGGCGGTTTGACGTCCGGTTCCACCTGGTGGCCATCACTTTCCTGGTTTTTGATGTGGAACTGCTCTTTCTCTACCCATGGGCAGTTGCCAGCCGATCGGCTGCGGGCATCGATGCAGCTGTGGCTGATGGACTGATCTCCAGCCGGGAAATGGCTTTCTTCGGCGGCCTTGTCTTCATCCTGCTTGTGGTTGTCGGATTTGCGTATGACTGGCGGAAGGGGGTATTTCGATGGCGTTGACCCAACCCGTCTCCCAGCCGGGAGCATCTCATTTGGATCTACCTGAAAATGTCGTTGTCAGCCGGCTCGACGAACTGGCCAGCTGGTGCCGCAAAAACAGTCTCTGGCCAATGCCATTTGCCACTGCATGCTGTGGGATTGAGCTCATGGCCACCGGCGCGGCCAAGCACGACCTGGCCCGGTTCGGAGCGGAGGTCTTCCGGTTCAGCCCACGGCAGTGCGACCTGATGATCGTTGCCGGTCGCGTCGTCATGAAAATGCTGCCGGTCCTGCAGCGAATCTGGCAGCAGATGCACGAACCCAAATGGTGTATCTCAATGGGTGCCTGTGCGAGTACCGGAGGGGTCTTTGACACCTATGCCGTTGTGCAGGGCATCGACCGGTTCATTCCAGTCGACATGTATGTTCCCGGTTGCCCACCGCGTCCCGAACAGCTCATCCAGGCGATTATTGACCTGCAGGACAAAATCCAACGTGAGGGCACGATTACCGGCCGTGAGTTCAACACCCGGCAGCGACAGCAACGCAAGCGGGCGTTGGTAGAAATTCCTCAGCTCCTCACCGTTGATGCCTCGCGTAATCCTAACCTGCAACGGCAGTTGGCCGGTTCGGCCCGCGACCTTCACGACCCCAGCGACCTCCAGTAGTTTCAGCCGGCATCTCTGACCCAACCACAACGATGTCCAGTCCTTCCGACACGCTTCACGAATCGAGCCCTGCTCCCACCGAGGCCAACCCGCACCGAGAGGCCCTCGAGCAGGCCTACGGACCACTAGAATACTCGGTTTATCGCGGCCAGCAGCGAGTGGTTGTGCCAGCAGAGAAGTCGTTCGACGTGCTGGCGCTGCTAAAGCAACGTGGCTTTGACCTGCTTGTGGATGTCAGTTGTGTCGACTATCTGGAATACCGTGGCGCGACTGATCGCTATGGGCTGATCTACCTGCTGGCCTCAACTACCAGCAATGAACGGCTCACCGTGCGGGCATTCGTCAACGACCCGGAACCGGCCATTGCCAGCGTCGTGCCGCTGTGGAAGGCAGCCAACTGGCTGGAACGTGAAGTCTGGGACATGTTTGGTATCCACTTCACCGGCCATCCCGACCTCCGCCGACTTGTCATGCCTGAGGCTTTCACCGCGCATCCGCTACGGAAAGACTATCCGCTTCAAGGACGGGGCGAACGGCACAACTTCCCAGTCATTACCCGCGATCATAGCTGACCCACCCGTTTTTCCTCGACCAGATTTATGATGTCCATCGCACCCGCCGAACATGAGGCCCACCCAGAATCACGGAGTGAGGACTACCTCTGGACGCTCAATTTTGGCCCGCAGCACCCGGCCACCCACACCACGCTGCGTCTGGTGCTGAAACTTGAGGGCGAACGGGTTGTCGATGCCGACCCGGAGATGGGCTACCTGCATTCAGGCTTTGAAAAGATCGGTGAGCACCTCACGTTCAATCAATACGTGACGGTCACCGACCGGATGAACTACATCTCACCGATGGCCAACAATGTGGCCTGGCATCATGCCGTCGAGACATTGCTGGGCATCGAACTGACGCCCCGCGGCTCGTACATTCGCACGATCATTGCTGAACTGGCCCGCATCAGCGACCACCTGTTGTGCAACGGTGCCGTCGGCCTCGACACCGGTGCCTTCACCTTCTTTCTCTACGGCTTCTACCAGCGTGAGGTGATCTACGACATCTTCGAGACCCTCTGCGGAGCCCGCTTCACCAACAGCTACACCCGGGTGGGCGGGGTATCACAGGACTTCACCCCGCTGGTCATCGAGAAGATCCGATCTTTCCTGAAGACTTTCCCCAAGACGCTCGACGACATGGAGCGGCTGCTCAATCGCAATCGCATCTTTGTTGATCGCACCAAGGGGGTTGGCCTGCTGACCAAGGAAGAAGCGATCAACCGTGGTGCCACCGGGCCGGTAGCCCGGGCCAGTGGCGTCACCCGCGATCTCCGCCGCGACGAACCTTATCTGGCCTACGCTGACCTCGACTTCCAGGTCTGTTGTGCTTCTGCCGGCGACTGCTACGCCCGATACCTTGTCCGCATGCAGGAGATGCGAGAGAGCCTGAAGATCGTCGAGCAGGCGCTCGAGAATCTTCCCGCCGGACCGGTGAATGTCGGCATCGACCAACGCACGGCGTTGCCGAACAAGAAGCAGGTCTACTCAACCATCGAGGGCACGATCTCGCACTTCGAATTGGCCATGAGTAACCGTGGCTTTGAGGTCCCCTGCGAGGAAACCTACGCAGCCATCGAAGCCCCCAACGGAGAGCTTGGCTTCTATATCGTTGGCGACGGCAACGACCAGGCCTATCGTGCCCGCTGCCGCCCACCGTCCGTGTTGCACTTCGCCATGTTCCCTCACCTCATTCGGGGCCATACGCTGTCCGACGTGGTGGCTGTACTCGGCAGTCTCAACATTATCGCCGCGGAGCTTGACCGATGATTGCCAACCGCAAGGTCCTCACCGACAACATGGTCGCCCGCATTGAGGCGCTTGCCCCTCGTTACCCAACGAAGCAGGCGCTCACGCTGCCGGCTTTGCACATCGTGCACGACGAATTGCGGCATGTGCCACTTGATGCAGTGGTCGAAATTGCCCAGTTGCTCGACCTTGCTCCGGCCCAGGTGCAAGACACCCTCACCTTCTATCAGTTCTTCTACCAAGACAAACCGCATGGGAAGGTGCGAGCCTTCGTCTGCCGTTCGATTTCCTGCGCCCTGCGGGGCGGCGAGCAGGTGCTCGACCATCTTTGCGAAAAGGCGGGGATCAAGCCGGGCGAGACGACTGCCGACGGCAGCCTGACGGTGGAGCCGGCTGAGTGCCTCGGTGCCTGTGACTTTGCCCCCTGCATGCTGGCTGGTGACGACCTCCACAAGGACCTGACACCAGAAAAAGCGGATGCGTTTCTCGAAGCCGTGCGCGGGAGGACCTCATGACCAACACCGAATCCTTCGAGCCTGTTCTGCTGGAAGCTGTCGGCATCGAAAATGGTGGCACGCTGGAGCAGTATCGCAGCCGTGGCGGCTATGCCCCGCTGGAAAAGTTGCTTGCCGAAAAGCAACCAGCCGACGTAGTCGAGATGGTCAAATCATCTGGCCTGCGGGGCCGTGGTGGTGCCGGCTTCATGACTGGCGTGAAGTGGACCTTCCTGCCCAAGGACCATCCCGGGCCGGTCTATTTTTGTGTGAACGCCGACGAAAGCGAGCCTGGCACCTTTAATAATCGGATCCTGATGGAAGACGACCCTCATCAGATTCTGGAAGGCACGATTATCTCGGCTTTTGCCACGCGAGCCAGCACCGCCTACATCTATCTGCGGTACGAATACCCACAGAGTTGGAACTCGTTGCAGGCGGCCATCGATGAGGCCTACGCAGCCGGCTACCTCGGCCAGAATATCCGAGGCAGTGGCTTCTCGCTCGATATCTACCTGCATCGAGGAGCCGCAGCCTACATCTGTGGTGAAGAGACTGGCCTGATTGAAAGCCTGGAAGGCAAACGGGCCTGGCCGCGGATCAAGCCGCCGTTTCCGGCCATCGAGGGTGCGTTCCACAAGCCAACCGTCGTAAACAACATCGAAACCATGGCCTGCGTGGCCCAGATCGCCCGTCGCGGGGTCGAATGGTTTCGCTCCATTGGCATTCCGGCTGATCCAAACAATCCACGTGATCCTGGGAGTTACGGCCCCAAGCTTTACTGCCTTTCGGGGCATGTCGAAAAGCCTGGCTGCTATGAGGCACCACTGGGCATCACGGCCCGCGAATTGATTGACCGCTTCGGCGGGGGCGTCTGGAAGGGTCGTCGCGCCAAGGCGGTGATTCCGGGAGGCATCTCGATGGGGGTGATGACCGAAAACGAACTGGACACGCCGCTCGATTTTGCTGGCCCAGGCCGGGTTGGCTGCCTCGGTCTCGGCACGGCTGCAGTGGTCGTTGTGGACGAGACGGTCAGCATCGTTGACTTCCTGCACAACTCTTGCCGGTTCTTTGCCCACGAGTCCTGCGGACAATGCACCCCATGCCGCGAGGGCACCAGTTGGTCGCTCCGGATGCTCGAACGCATCCGCGCCGGAAAGGGTCGTCTGAAAGACCTCGACCTGCTGGCTGAGATCGGCAGCACCATGGGCATGATGCCCGGTTCCACCATCTGCGGCCTCGCCGATGGCGCCGCCTGGCCAATCAAAAACTGCATCGCCAAATTCCGCGACGAGTTCGAGGAATACATCAAGCAGACCAACCCAACAGGCTACATGGAGACTGATCCAGTCCCCGCGTTGCCAATCGTGACCGCTCACTGACTCATCCCTTTCCGCTTGCACGCTTCCCGCCCATGCCCACTGTCATCGTTGACGGACAGGAAATCGAAATCGGAGCCGACGAACGGCTCAACTGCATCGAGGCCGCCCGGCGGGCTGGTGTCGAGATTCCCCACTACTGCTGGCATCCTGGCCTGTCAGTGGTAGCCAGTTGCCGGATGTGCCTAATTCAGGCTGGCAGCCGCAACCCGGAGACGGGTGAGGTTGCGATGATTCCCAAACTCGTCCCCGGCTGTCAGACACCGGTGAAGGACGGCACGGTCATCGTCACCAACAGTGAGGCTGTCAAGGAAAGCCGGGCCCGGGTGGAAGAAGCCCTGCTGATTGATCACCCGATCGACTGCCCGATTTGCGACAAGGCAGGAGAGTGCCTGCTGCAGGACTATCACTTTGAGCACGGGCAATCTGAGCGACGGGCTGACATCCAGCCGTTCCATAGCCGTCGTCGCGATGTTGGGCCGACCGTCACGCTGTTTGTCGATCGCTGCATCATGTGCACCCGCTGCGTACGGTTTACCCGGGAAGTCTCTGGAACTGCCGAACTGATGGTTTCCGCCCGTGGTGCCAAGGAAGAAATTGACACCTTCCCCGGGTTCCCCCTCGACAACAAACTGGCTGGCAACGTTGTCGATCTTTGCCCGGTGGGCGCCCTTGGTGACAAAGACTTCCTCTACCAGCAGCGGGTCTGGTTTCTCAAAAAATCAGAGAACGTCTGCGGGGGCTGTTCTGCCGGCTGCTCCCTGGTCACTGAACACAACCAGGACACGGTTTACCGGCTGAAACCGCGTGAAAATCCTCATGTCAACAAGTGGTGGATCTGCGACGAGGGCCGCTATGGCTGGCACCACCTGCACGACGAGTCGCGGCTTGTCACGCCCGGTCGCCGGGCCGCCGATGGCTTTGACGATGTGGAATGGGCTGACCTGATCACCCGGCTACGTGATGACCTGAAGGCTGCCGGTCGGCTGGCCGTAGCAGTCTCTCCGCAACTGACCGTGGAAGAAGCCTGGATGCTCTGCGCCCTGGCTCGATCGATCGACCCTGAGGCCTTCCTGGCCCTCGGTTATGTACCCACAACAGGCGACGATGAGTCGTTCCCGGGGGGCTTCACCATCCGTGGCGAAAAGGCTCCTAATCGGCGTGGCGTTGAAGCGGTACTCGGCATGTTTGGTACGGCGGAGACAGACGGCAAGGTGCCGGGCTGGACCGACCTGCTTGCTCAGGTGCAGGCCGGTAAGGTTCAGGCTGCCTGGATTACTGCAGGTCATCCCACTCCTGAGACCTCGTGGTGCGACGAAGAGACGGCTGCCCAGTTCGACAGCCTCGACTGCCTGGTGGTGCAAGATCTGTTCGACTCTCCCCTGGCGGCTCGCGCCACCTGGCGACTGCCAGCTGCTGGTTTCGCTGAGCGGTCTGGCACCTGGGTTAACTGCGGTCAACACGCCCAGTGCTTTGAGCAGGCCATCCGGCCACCGGCCGGTGTCTGGCCCGAGGGTCGGCTCTACTGGAACATGCTTGGACGGCAGGGCCTTTATGATCCGCACGGCGTCCGGCAACAGATTGCCGAAGGCTCGGCAACTCTGGCGGCGCTCGCGGGGAACCTGCCCGCCACCGGGGTTGATCTTCGGCTCCAGCAACTGGCGGCGACCTAAGGCTATTTCGTCACGCCCTTCTGGCTCCCCTTTCCTTTGAAAGACCCGATGACAGGATTCCTCCCCTCACTCGAAACGATCGCCGCTCTGGTCAAGATTGGCCTGTTGGTCGGTGGCCTGATGACGGCCGCCGCCTACCTGGTGCTGGTCGAGCGGTGGATTGCCGCCTGGGTTCAGGATCGCCGTGGGCCGAACCGCGTTGGTATCCCGCTGACAAAAATCAGGCTGTTTGGCCTCGGCCAGCCCCTGGCTGATGGTCTCAAGATCATCCTGAAGGAAGACTTCACGCCCAGCCACGTCGACAAGGTGCTCTACAACGCCGCTCCACTGGTGCTGCTGACCGCCTCCCTGGCGATCTTTGCGGCAATCCCATTTGGCAGCGTGCTGCCGCCGCTGGAAATTCCTGGGCTGCCCGATCCGGTTCCCTTCCTGGTGGCACCTGGCCTTGATGTGGGTGTGCTCTGGGTTTTTGCGTTGTCAAGCATTGCCGTTTACGGCGTGCTGCTGGGAGGCTGGGCCAGCAACAACAAGTATGGATTCCTCGGAGGGCTGCGGAGCAGTGCCCAGTTGGTCGCCTACGAGATTCCTCTCGGCCTGGGTCTGCTCGGTGTTGTCCTCTCGGCCGGCTCGTTGCAGCTTGATGTGATCATGAACCAGCAGGCAGAAACTGGCATCTGGTATGTCTTCGCCCAGCCACTTGGCTTTGTTGTCTTCATGATTGCCAGTTTTGCTGAAGCCGCCCGCCTCCCCTTTGACCTGCCCGAGGCTGAACAAGAACTCGTCGGTGGCTACCACACCGAATATGCCGGCATCAAACTGTTGCTATTCCTGGTCTCCGAATTTCTCCACATGGTCACTGCCGCTTTCTTGATCGTGATCATGTTCCTTGGAGGCTGGCACCTCTGGGGTGTGACGGGCAGTTCACAGGAAGTCACCTGGCTGGGGGCCGCCATCCGGTTCGGCGTTCTCTCAGCCAAGATCTTTGCCGTCATCCTGTTCTTTATGGTGGTCCGCTGGAGTTGGCCTCGGTTCCGGTTTGATCAACTGATGAATCTCGCCTGGAAGGTGATGCTGCCTTTGGGGCTGCTCAATCTTGTTGTGGTGGCGACCATTGAAGAATTCCGCCCACGACTCGAAGCCAGCCTCGGCAGTGGGCTGACGACTGGATTGGCCATCGGCCTTCCCTGGCTGGTCTTCTTTGGTGGCTGGATCGCCGCTGGCATCCTGACGCCCTCTGGCACCGACAACCGACCGATTCGTACTGCCGGCCCGTTCGATACCGAACACGACATCGAACGACAGGCAGCAGCAGACGAACAACGCCCTGAACTGGTGGAGGCCTGAGATGAAACCGAATGATGCCGGCATCACCTGGATTGAAGAAAAACCACTCGGCCTGGCTGAGCGGCTTTACTTGCCACTTTTCGTGCAAGGTCTGACCACGACAAGCCGCCATTTGGTCAGTAAGAAAAACACAGTTAATTTCCCCGAGCAACGGCCGACCGTTGGAAACCCGTTGATCTACCGGGGGGTTCATCGACTCAATCGCGATGATGATGGCCGGGTAAAGTGTGTCGCCTGTTTCCTCTGCGCCACAGCCTGTCCTGCCCATTGCATCGACATCGTGGCGACAGAGAGCCCCTGGGAAGATCGGGAAAAATATCCTGAGAGTTTTCAGATTGACGAACTGCGTTGCATCTTCTGCGGCATGTGTGAGGAAGCCTGCCCCGTTGATGCCATTGAACTGACGAGCCTGCTCGACCTCACCGGCAAGAGCCGTGAAGAGATGATCTTCGACAAGGAAAAGCTGCTCAGCGTCTACGACATGACAAAGGATGCCGAACCCATGAAATCGGCCGACCTGGGGGGAACACTGTGACCCCGAACGTTCTGCTTTTCGCCGAGACACCTGCTGGCATCGACTGGTTCTCACCGGGCGTTCTATTGGCAACCGCTGTGACGAGTCTGGCCGTGAGCCTCTGGCTGCTGCTGCCCAAAGCTGGGCGGAGCGGCCCATGGTCTCGACGGATGGGTGGCCTGCTCGGCCTGCTGGCCTTGGGGCTATTTATCGTGACCGGCCAACGACTTGGCAATCTGGGTGAAGAGGCTGTCCTTTTGACTGTCTCACTCGTAGCCGTCGTTAGTGCGACAGCCACCATAACCTGCCGCTCCCCTGTCTACGCCGCCATCTGGTTCGCGCTCTGCCTGGCGGGCGTGGCCGGTGTACTGCTGGTGCTGGGGGCTCAGTTCCTCGGGGTGGCCACCATTGTCGTCTACGCCGGGGCCATTCTGGTCATGTTCCTGTTTGTGCTCATGCTTGCCCAGCCGTCCGGGCTGACCACCTCAGACCGGATTACGAACGAACCGCTGCTCTCGGCAGTTGCCGGAGCGGTTCTGCTTGGTCTGTTGTCCCTCTCAATTGGTCGGCTATCAGCAGAAGAGGCCGCCTGCTGCCGGCTGCCCTCGAAGGCTGCCGCTCTCAGTGGTGCGGCGGCCACCCCCACACCCGCGACGGCCGAAGGTTTCGATCTGCTGGCTGCCGATCAGGTGGCCCGGCTCGGGGGTGAACTCTTCGGACGACACCTCGTGGCCGTGGAAGCGGTTGGGGTCCTCTTGCTTGTGGCCCTGATTGGGGCAATCGCCATTGTCTCACACGGGCTTGAGGGTGATCAGGCCGAAACCTCCTCACTGCAGGAAGGACGAAGCACATGATGACCCCCGCTCTCATCGCCGCAGCTGCTCTTCCGCTGCTCCAAAACGGCCTCGTCGTTGGCGCCATTCTTTTCAGTCTGGGGCTGGTTGGCATCCTTACGCGGCGGAACCTGATCGTCATGTTCCTGTCGGCTGAATTGATGCTTCAGGGAATCTCAGTCAGCCTGGTCGCCTGGAGCCGGTATCACGGCGACTTTGGCGGTCAGGTGCTGGTGATCTTTGTGCTCTCCGTGGCCGCCTGCGAGGCTGCCGTTGCCCTCGTCTTTGTGCTTCAGGCCTTTACCCGCACCGGCAGGCTCGATGCCGCTGCCTGGCAGTCACTCCGTGAGGACAACCTCGACCGTACGGTCGATCGTGAAATCCCTGCCCTCGACGCCTCGTCACCAACCTTTCCCCGGCTCACCCAGGCAGGCAACCTGCCTGAAACGGATGAGCAAGCCGCCCTCCAGCGTGACCACGTTTGAGTTCCGTCCTTCCTCTTTTTGCAGCCAGCATGTCCCCCTCTCAACTTCTCGTTCTGGTGCCGCTCCTGCCCCTGCTGGCAGCGCTGTTTACTGTCATCGCGGGCCGCCGCCTGGGCAGTCGGGCTCATCTGCCGGCAGTCATTGGAATCACCGCATCGGCACTCGTCGCCATTTCACTCGTGGTGTCTACGGCCGCCAGCACCAGCGGTGGCGAGACGCCTCGGCCGGTCGACATGGTCACCACTCTCTGGGAGTGGGCCACTGTTGACGAAGCCTACGTGCCTGCTGCCAATTCACCGGCCGCCGTTCCCGGCACTGCCGTCGGCGCTGATGCCCATGCCGCCCGCCCGTTATCCATCTCGGTGGCCCTGCGGCTCGATCCGCTCACCGCCACCATGCTGGCAATCATTACTGGCGTTGGCCTCCTGGTAGCCGTCTACTCGATTGGCTACATGCACGACGACCCGGGCTACCCCAGGTTTTTCGCACTGGTGGCGATGTTTGTCTTTTCGATGTCGATGTTGGTAGCGGCGAGCAACTTCCTTTTGGTCTACGTTTTCTGGGAGGCCGTCGGGGCGTGCAGTTACCTGCTGATCGGCTTCTGGTTTCGGAAGCCAGAGGCGGCCCGAGCTGCCAAGAAGGCTTTTCTTGTCAACCGAGTCGGTGACTTTGGGTTGGCGATTGGGGTCTTCCTCCTCTGGCTCACCTATGGCACCCTCGACTTCCACGACACCCTCTCACCCGACGGCACCATTCTGCCGGGCATTCTTGGGCAGACACGTCTGGCGGACGTGTCGGGATATGTCGGTGGCCTTGTTGGTACGGCGATCTGTCTCCTGCTGCTTCTGGCTGCCTGCGGCAAGAGTGCCCAGTTGCCCCTGCACGTCTGGCTGCCCGATGCCATGGAGGGGCCCACTCCCGCCAGCGCCCTGATCCATGCCGCCACCATGGTGACTGCCGGCATCTACCTAATCGCCCGCTGTGCGCCACTGTACATGGCCTGCCCAGGCGCATTGGTCACCGTGTCGATTGTCGGCACCACCACCGCGCTTGTCGCCGCCCTGATTGGCACGGTGCAAAACGACCTGAAGCGGGTGCTGGCCTATTCCACCATTAGCCAACTCGGCTACATGTTTGCCAGTCTCGGAACCGGCACGCTCCTGGGCTTCACGGCCGCCATCTTCCACCTGCTGACCCATGCCTTTTTCAAAGCCTTGCTCTTTCTCGGTGCCGGCTCGGTCATGCACTCGATGGGGGGCGTCATTGACATGCGACGCTTTGGTGGCCTGCGAAAGCTGATGCCAATCACAGCGGTTACCTTCCTCATTGGCAGCCTGGCTCTTGCTGGAATCGCGCCCTTTGCGGGCTTCTTCAGCAAGGACGAGATCCTTGCTTCGCTGCACTCGAAGGGCTGGCCCGATGCCCACCATGCCGCGACAGGAGACCACCATGCCTTCCTGCCACCAACAGGTATGGCAGGGGCCACGATTCATGATGTTGGCTACCGCGGTGTGGCAAGCCACGGCAGCCATCCGCTTGCTGTTGAAACGGTTGGCCTTGATTCGCTGAACCAGCCTTTTGTCTGGCAGACCCTTTTCTGGATGGCACTGATTACCGCTGGCCTGACCGCCTTTTACACTTTCCGGGCTGTCTTCATGACCTTTACTGGTCCGCTTCGGGTTCCCGAAGAGGCCGGGCATCACGCCCATGAATCGCCCCCCGTAATGACCCTGCCGCTGATCATTCTTGCCGTGCCGGCAACCCTGTCCGGGATCGTGCTGTTTACCACCGAGGGCCTGGCGCACTTTCTTGCCGCTACGCCATCATTCACGGCACCTGCCGTTGTCGAAACGGCCAGCCCAGCCGTCTTTCACTGGGACCTTGCAATTCAGGGCACGTTGGCAGCAGCCCTCGGCATTGTGCTGGCAGCAGTCGGCCATCTGGGCCGCCGCAGCGATGCCCCGCAGATGGAACGTTGGCTTGGCCCGCTGCGGCCCTTCCTGGAACACCGCATGTTCATTGATCAACTCTACGTTGCCTTCATTGTGAAGCCGATCGAGGCATTGGCCTACCTGGCAGCCATGTTTGACCGGGCCTTTATTGACGGCCTTGTTCGCGAAGAGGCCACACTGGGGCAACCTTATGGGCTGCTCTCGGTGCCCTGGCTGACTGGCGGGATGTTTGACATCCGTCTGTCGATTGGGCTCGATGGGCTGTCGCTCTGGCTCTTTGCCTTGTCGGCACTTCTCTCACTGACGGCCATCCTGGTGAGCTGGGATGCCATCACCGAACGGGTGGTTGGCTTTTACGTGCTGTTGCTCGTCCTTGAGACCGCCATGCTTGGTGTCTTCGCCGCACGTGACATCATTCTGTTTTATGTTTTCTTTGAATTCACGCTTGTCCCGCTGTTTTTCCTGATTGGCATCTGGGGGCATGACGAACGTCGCCGTGCCGCTGTCACATTTTTCATCTACACTCTGGCTGGCAGTGTGCTGGCCTTCCTTGGCCTGGTAACCATTGTGCTGTGGAACGCTGCCCATACCGGCAGCGTCACCTTCGACATCGATCTGCTCACCGCCGGCTTGACAGCCCACCCCTTACCCATGGATGCCGAAGGGGGGTACCTGCAGTGGCTCGTCTTCTTGGCCTTGCTGGTCGGCTTCGCCGTCAAGGTGCCGATCGTGCCGTTTCATACCTGGCTGCCGCTGGCTCATGTTGAAGCCCCTACGGGCGGAAGTGTCGATCTCGCCGGTGTGCTCCTCAAAATCGGCATCTACGGCTTCCTCCGGTTCTCGCTGCCAATGCTGCCTGAGGCAACGGCTGCCGCTGCCCCTTGGCTGTTTGCGCTGGGGGCGATCGGCATTGTCTATGGAGCGCTGGTCGCCCTTGTCCAGCAGGATCTCAAGCGGCTGATCGCGTACTCCTCCGTGAGTCACATGGGCTATGTGGTGATGGGGCTCTTTGCCTTGGAGCCCGTTGCCATCGAGGGGGCAAATCTGCAACTGATCAACCATGGCCTTTCGTCGGCCGGTCTCTTTGCCTTGGTCGGCATGCTTTACGAGCGATTCCACACCCGGTCGATTGCCAGCTTGGGTGGCATCGCCTCGAAGGCTCCTTGGCTGACTGTCTTGTTCATGCTCTTCACCTTTTCGAGCATTGGTCTGCCTGGGCTCAACGGATTTGTTGGCGAGTTCATGATTCTGGCTGGGTCCTTCCAGCGTGCCTGGACTGGCGTCGCGAGCAACCTCGAGCAGAGCTATCTCATTCTGGCATCCATGGGAGTAGTCGGTGTTGTCCTGGGCGCCTGGTACATGCTCTGGGCGGTTGAGCGTGTCTTCTTTGGTGCCTCCCGACTGCCACCGTCACAGCAGGCCGCTACCGATGCGGAAGACTCCCTCGACATTCGCTGGCATGAACTAGCCGCCCTGGCACCGCTGGCGTTCTTTGCCCTCTGGATCGGCCTGGCTCCCAATACCTTTCTGGGACCGCCGGCACAGACCGTCCGTCAGTTGACACTTCCGGCGAGCACAGCCTTTGCTGAACAGATGCGGCCGTCGCGGCATCAGCTGGACACCAGCCACACGGTTATCAGCATCCCGCAGCGAGATCCTCAGCCCACCGCTGCGGTCGCCATCCTTGACCACTCTGCCCCCATCACAGCCCCCATCACAGACTGATGACGACTTCTTTCGAAACATTTTTGCTGCTGGCTCCAGAACTGGTGCTTTTTCTCGCAGCCCTGATCGCCTTCCTCGGCTCGGCGTTTACTGGCCTGCGTGCCGGCTGGCTGGTCGCGGTCAGTGGCCTCGGCATCGCCCTGATTCTTTCGGGAGGCCAGCCGAGTGGTGGTGCTACCATCACGTCCGGCCCCGTCACCCTTGATGGATTTTCTGCGTTTATCCGCATGCTGACATTCACGGCAGGGCTGGTGTTGTCTCTTGTGCAGGCGGGCGATCGGTTTCGGTCGGCAGTTCAGACCGACAGTGGCCGACTCCAGCGTCATGGCTCGGGTGAAGAGGCAGGCACATTTCTTATTCTTCTGGCCGGCTTGTCGATCGTCGGCCTCGCGAACGATCTGGTGCTGCTGTTTGTCGGCCTCGAACTGGTGTCTATCCCGACCTACATCTTGCTGTCACTGAAACGGTCTGATGCCGCCGGGCAAGAGGCTAGCCTCAAGTACTTCTACCTCTCACTGATTGCCTCAGCCCTGTTCCTCTACTCGGTGGTCTGCCTCTATGGGCTCGGTGGGTCAACCTCGCTGGCAGCAATCGGCAGCCAATTGCGTGCGCTTGGCACGGGTCTGGTCCCCGGTACCAATGTGGCTGTTGTCGGAACCATCACCCCGAGCATGGCTGCTGTCTTACTGCCTGTGACTCTCGGCATGGCCTTGGCTGGGGCTGCCTTTCGCATGGCCGCGGTTCCGATGCATTTCTATGCTCCAGATGTCTATCAGGGCACCAGCCCCGGCAATGCTGCCGTTCTCTCCACCCTTCCAAAGGTGGCTGGTGTGGTGGTGCTTGCCCGTGTCTTTGCCCTTGCCGTTCCACCCTTGGGGAATGGCAGCCCGGTCGGCCCCGTAGCCGAAACCTTACTGACCGAACTCTGGCATCTGGTGGCCGTGGTGGCCGCGATCACCATGACGGTGGGTAACTGCATGGCGTTGATGCAAAACAACCTCCGTCGGCTACTCGCCTGTTCATCGATCGCCCATGCGGGCTATTTGCTAGTCGGTATTGCCGCTGCTGCTGCCGCCAGCACCGCAGTGGGACCAATGGGCGAACCCACCGCAAGTCTTGATGGACTAGGGGCCACGCTTTTCTATCTCGCCACCTACCTTGCCGCCACCATCGGCATCTTCGGCGGCCTGACCTACCTTGGCCATCGCTGGCCTGAATGGTCAGCCACCAGCCAGCAACGGCCTCCACTTGAAGAAATTGAAACAGTGGACGACCTCAATGGTTTGGCATCAACGAACCCAGTTGTGGCCTTTAGCCTCGCCGCGTTTCTGCTCAGTCTGGCTGGCATCCCACCCTTCCCGGGATTCTGGGGCAAGTTATCCCTGGTGACTTCCGCACTGAGCGTTGACAGCGGTGCCGCCATTTTTGGTGATCGCCAAAGCTGGCTCATTGGGCTGACGGTAGTCCTGGTTCTCAATGCTGCCATCGCCGCCGGCTACTACCTACGGCTGATTACTGCCATGTACTTTAAGACCACTGACAAGGGCACCCAGGCCGACGGTGGCCTTTCGGCTGGGCTGGCAATGGTGGTCTGCCTGCTGGTCGTGCTGTCGTTCTCGCTGCGGCCCCGCGGCCTTTTCACCGCAGCCAGCCAGGCCGGCAGCACCCTGTCCGGTGCAATCGTGACCGACATGAACCTGATCTCCGGCAACCAGCCCGGTTCCACTCACCTCCTTGCCCATGATTCCCCTGCCCCAGCCCAAAGCACCGAGGAGCCACGTTGAGTACTGCCCCAACTGCTGACGCGATTCGTTCCCAACTTGCTGACATCAATGATCCCGAGTCGGGCCGACCGCTGACAGCCATGGAGCAGGTGGTGGCGATTGAGGCCGCCAGCGATCGAATTGCAGTCACAGTCGGACTGACCAGTCATTCCGCAGTGCTTTGGAAACAGACGCGGGGACGGATC
The DNA here is from genome assembly GCA_009919445.1 of Planctomycetia bacterium. Lineage (GTDB taxonomy): Bacteria > Planctomycetota > Planctomycetia > Pirellulales > UBA1268 > UBA1268. The sequence continues at coordinate 1,791 of RGBY01000021.1, read as the reverse complement.
GAAGAACGGCTACGCACGGCCTTCCCTGCTGTTACTGACGTCAGCGTCACAATCACTCCACACCAGCGGGCTCCGGGGAAACTCGGCCAGATTGGCCTCGAGGCCAAAAGTGTAATTGCCGTTGGCTCGGGCAAAGGGGGTGTCGGCAAGAGCACCCTGGCTGTTTCGCTTGCCATCGGACTCGCGCGGGCGGGAAGTAGAGTTGGCATTCTGGATGCCGATGTCTACGGGCCGAGCGTGCCTCATCTTGTTGGCCTCGAGGGAAGGCCAGCAATCAATGATGGAAAAATTGTGCCGCAGCAACTCAATCCAGGGCAGCCCGTTGATCCGTTACCCGACGGGCTTACCGTGCAGCCAATGCCGATCATGTCGATGGGCTTCATGGTGCCACCAGGCGAAGCGGTGGTCTGGCGGGGCCCTATGCTCCACGGCGCGATCACTCAGATGCTCCGCGACACGCTTTGGGGACCGCTCGATTATCTGATCATTGATATGCCACCAGGCACAGGTGACATCGCCCTGACCTTGTCTCAGGTGTTGCCGTTATCAGGAGCCGTGGTGGTCTGCACGCCTCAGGATGTCGCTCTCCTCGATGCCACCAAGGCGATTGCCATGTTCCAGAAGGTGAACATTCCGGTTCTCGGCATGGTTGAGAACATGAGTTTCTTTGTCTGCCCTGACACAGGGAAACGCTATAACATTTTTGGCACCGGGGGTGCTGAACGCACCGCCAAGGAACTGGAGATTCCCTTCCTCGGTGAGGTGCCGATCCAGATTCCGATTCGGGAACATGGTGATGCCGGTAATACGGCCGCTAATTACGACGACCCGCAGGCTCGGCCTTATCTTGAGTCGATCTGTAGCCGACTTGTCGGTGGCCTCGCTGCCCGCAACGCGGCGGCGCCTCCTCTCCCGTCTCTGCCCACGCTCTGAGCCAGCACAAATCTCGTCGTGCTGACGTGAGCAGCCTGCGCTGCCGGAGAACCGATTCACTCGCCCCAAGCCCGTCCGACAATCAACGGCTGCCTGACAAAAACCAGCCACAAGGTTGGGAACTGCTACAATGCGAGCATGACTCAATCACTCTCTGCGGCAGACCTTGCCCAAAAAACCTGCGTCCCCTGCGAGGGCGGCGTCCCGAAATGTTCTCCCGACGAGGCGGCGGCCCAGCTTGCTGCCCTGCCTGCCTGGCGTCTTACTCATGATGGCACCCGGATCCGTCTCCCGACCTGCACCTGGTGAGCTACCGTGAGGTCTGGGTTGAGATCTACACCCACGCAATCGGTGGCCTCTCTGAGAATGACTTTATTCTGGCTGCCAAGATCGACGCCGTTGCACCACCGGCACCGATCTGATCACTCAGGCCCTTTAGAGGAACTACCGAATGATTATCCCGATGATTCTTCCAGTTTCGCATGATTCAAAAACGCTTGAGCATCGCATCGAGCAACTTGAAAAAGCGTTGTCTCAGTCTCTGGTAGCGATGCAGTCGATTGCTGGGGTGCTCGAAGACAAGTTTGGTCAAGGCTGCCTTCCCGCTGAAGTCAAGGCTTTCACGGGCGAAATGAGTACCGCTGTGCTCAACAAACTCATCGGTGACATCGACACCGCCTGCCGTGAGGGGGATAAACCAGCGGCAGCCCGCCAGATTCGCACGGCCCTGGCGTGCACCTGGGATGAGGCAAACCAAGTCGTCAAGCATTGGCACTCGTATCAGGCGGAACAAAAACTTTCTTGGCTCCGTATGGCTTGCTTCCTCAAAGCGAGTGAAGGCTAGACACTCCTCGCATC
>RGBY01000003.1 GCA_009919445.1 Planctomycetia bacterium | reverse complement strand
CCCTCCTCGTTCGCAGGTGACCGCTGATCGGGCCATGGATCAACCAGATGACACGAGCGACAAGCCCCTGAGTTTCTCAGGTCTCTCTGCATTTCTTGACGACACCGGCGAATCTGCAGGCTCTTTTCTTGCGGCTGTTATTAGGCGTGTTTAGGGCGAAATCGGCCCAAAACGGAGGAACCGATCCTTCGCAAGCGGCGCTTCGAGGAACGGGGAATGCTGCCATCATCTGTAGTGACCGCAAGGGATTGGTTTGCGGAGATAAGCCCTCCAGACGACTTGGCTGGGGCTGGCCAAACGACTGCCATACGCAGCCGACGCAAGGGCTGGGCAATCTCGCTATACTCGGCGAGCGATACCCGGTGGTGTAACGGTAGCACAAGGGATTTTGGTTCCCTTTGTCTAGGTTCGAATCCTAGCCGGGTAGCTTCTTCTGCCTGTTTTTTGCCGATTGGCCGATTGCTTGTTTCGCTACGAGCTCGGTGCCCGCATGCCAGTCCGAGCCGCTCAGGAAGACATCCCTGCAGCAGCGTCGGCAGGAGGCGTCTGGCTTGTTGGCAGATCGGTACCACCGCCATCTGCCGGCAGTGGTGTTCGGCTGCCGAGGCTAGCCAGCTGATCGGCCTGGGGAGGCAGTGCCGCACAACGCGGTTTGCCTGCCTGCCGCTGATCGAGACTGCCCGGCCCGGCTCCATTGGCAATGAGGAACAGCATCGTCCCCGCCAGTGAAAGGTTCTTCAAAAACTGAATCATTTCAGTTGGCTGCTGCTCAGCCTCAGCATTCCAGAAATCATGAAAGAAGAAGGTCGCTGCTGCGAGAAAAATCAGCAGCATGAGGCTGCCGACCCGGGCCTTGTAGCCCACTGCCACAGAGAGTCCACCAAGAATCAGAAACACAATGGCCCCGACAAGCAGTAGCTTGTGGGCTGGCACGCCGAGGACAGGTGTCTGCGGCATGCCCTTGCTTGCCATTAACTCAGCCACCGCATTGAATCTGACGATCTTGTTGCCCAGGGCGCTCACCAGAAAAATGGTCGCGATCATGAACCGGCCCAGGCAGGCAACTATTCCCCTCACGATTCCCATGGAAGCGAGGCTATCGAACGTAACAGAATTGCCCCAAGCCGTGGCGGCGGGCCCCTTTAGGCCTGATGTTTAGGCTTCATGCCGCCCATGGCTGGCCGCCAGCCGGTCAAGCAATTTGCGAATATCGTTCGGTAGCGGCGAACTGTATTGCACCATCTCACCCGATACCGGGTGGATGAACCCGAGTTCGGCAGCATGGAGGGCCACTCGGCGGGCTCCGGACCGATCCTCGGCCTCAACTTTGGCGGGAGCCGAATAGACCCGCTCGCCACATACTGGGTGACCGCTCTCGGCAAGATGAATTCTGATCTGATGGGTCCGACCGGTTTCTAGCCGACATTCAACAAGGGTGTAGGCATCGCCAAAGTGCTCAATCGGTCGCACATGCGTCACCGCCCGTTTCCCGTGGCCATCCGGCGACGAGCCCCGACGGCCATCCCCACGGTCACGCACGAGATGCGAGATGATTGTGCCTGCGGCCGGCTGGAACGGTGCGGGCAAAGACCAGGAGGCCGCTGGTCTCACGGTCGATTCGATGCACCGCCCGTACCGGCGTCGTCCGCCGTGGCGCGGTCGGCTGGTCAGGGTGCGGTCGTTTTTTTTTGCCCCGGTCGAGATAGCGGGCAATCACGATCGGCAGCATCTCATCGAGTGTGGGCTGAAGCTGCCGCCGACGCTTTGGCCAGCCTGCCTCTTCGTGATGACGCGTGGTGGTGATGCCAGAGGGCTTGTCGACCACCACAACGGACTCGTCGAGATAGACGATGTGCACGTCCCGGGGGCCGGGCGGGGCCGCAACAGGAATGTCGAGCAGTTTGACCACCTCGCCCGCCTGCAGCCTCCGAGCAGCATCGCGACAGAGATTGCCATGAATGGTCACGCGACGGGCCCGCACGAGTTTTTCTGCAGTCGCCCAGCTTGTCTCTGGAATCTGCTGCCGCAGATAGGCTGCCAGCGTCAGCCCAGCTGCCTCATCCGCCACATGAAAGACCTGCCCGGTGCCGCGTTTTGCCATCGTATTCGGACCATCCCAGCGAGGGGTGAGGGGCAGCCTAGCCGGTCTGCCAGCCGCATCTCCCACGATCCTACCGCCCGGGGCCGCCCACTCCAGTGCCTGCCGCAGAATTCCCGACAGGAACCACCGACCGGCATGGCAGCCGGTCCTGCCGGCCTCCGCTTGACCCTCCAACGGCTGGTTTTAGACTCAACAGGCATATGGTTTTGGCGGTTCGGTCACCGCCCCGCATGATTCGTCTTCTGAAGAAGAGAGGGGCCTCGACGTGCCCGGTACCTGCGTTGTCGGTTTGCAGTGGGGGGATGAAGCCAAGGGAAAACTTGTCGACATCCTCACCGAAGATCACGAGATCGTGGTCCGCTACCAGGGTGGGGCAAACGCTGGCCACACCGTGGTTTCCGGCGGTGAGACCTGGAAGCTCTCCCTGATTCCCAGCGGCATCCTCCGCGATGGCGTCACCTGCGTGGTCACCGGTGGCGTCGTGCTCGATCCGGCAAGCGTGATCGGTGAGATCGACATGCTTGAAGGCCGTGGCGTGACGGTGGCTGGCAAACTTCGGCTGAGCGACCGGGCCCATGTTGTCTTTCCATGGCACATGGCCGAAGACGCGATCTTAAACGGCAGCCTCTCCAGCGGAGAGTCGATCGGAACAACAGGCCGGGGGATCGGCCCCTGCTACCGGGACAAGGTGGGACGCTCCCTGGCCTTTCGGCTGGGCGACCTCTATCGCCCCACCTTCCGCGAGACGTTCGATCATGTCTTCGATGTGAAACAGCGGTTCCTCGAGGCGTCACGTCCAGGCGAGATGCCTAAACTTGACCTCGATCGAAACGCCGTTTTCCAGCAGTACTGTGGCTACGCCGAACGGCTGCGAGACTATGTCGGAGAAACCACAAATTTCCTTCTTGATGCTGCCGAAACTGGACGGCCGCTCTTGTTTGAGGGAGCCCAGGGCGCGTTACTCGATATCGACCATGGCACTTTTCCGTTTGTTACCAGCAGCAACTCCTCCGGAGTCGGCGTCGCCAGCGGGTCTGGCGTGCCGGGCAGGTGGATCAACCGGGTCATCGGTGTGATCAAGGCTTATTCCACCCGGGTGGGCGGTGGCCCCCTGCCCACCGAACAGGACAACGCCATCGGCGAACACCTACGGCAGCGAGGCCGTGAGTTTGGCACGGTCACCCAACGCCCGCGTCGCTGTGGCTGGTTTGATGCCGTCGCCACCCGATACACGTCGCGGCTCTCCGGTGTTGATGAACTGGCCGTCATGCTCCTTGACGTGCTCGGTGGGCTCGAGGAACTGAAAATCTGCACCGCCTACCGCATCAGAGGAGAGGTGGTCGATCGCTTCCCCAGTCAGATTGAAGATCTTCAAGAGGCAGAGCCCATTTATGAGACCCTGCCTGGCTGGCCAGAGGAACTCACTGATGTTCGTCGTGAGGCTGACCTGCCCGTCAATGCCCGGCGGTACATCGATCGCATCGGAGAACTTCTTGGCCGACCTGTGTCAATTGTCTCAGTCGGTCCCGATCGCGCGCAAACCATTTTCCGTGAAGGGTTCCCGGCAACCGCACCATGCCCTCCAAACCCGCAGCAGGAACAGGCCACGGTGTGAAGTCTTCCACCGCAGACCTGCCTCATCACCAGACCAGTTCGACCGGCTCTGCCGCCGTCTTGCCACGGCACATTGCCATCATCATGGATGGCAACGGCCGCTGGGCCCAGCAGCGTGACCTTCCCCGCATCGAAGGCCACCAACAGGGGGTCACAAGTGTTCGTCAGGTCACTGAGCATGCAGCCAGACTCGGCATCGAGCAGCTCACCCTCTATTGCCTGTCGAGCGAAAACTGGCGGCGTCCGCAGCAGGAAATCGACTTCCTCATGCTGCTTCTGAAGCAGTACATGATCGAAGAGCGCGACCTGCTCCTCCGGGAACAGATTCAACTCGCCATGATCGGCGACCGGACGCCGCTCCCGGCAGCGACCCTGGCCGCCATTGATGAAACCATCTCGCTCTGTGCCGGAAACAGCGGCATGCGTCTCTGTCTTGCCATCAACTACGGGGGACGAGCTGAAATTGCTGCTGCTGCCCGCAGCCTGGCTCAGCAGGTAGCCGCCGGAGAGCGTGAACCTGATACGATTGACGAGGCTAGCTTCGCCGCTCACCTTGAAACAGCCGGTATGCCAGACCCAGATCTGCTGATTCGAACCGCCGGTGAGATGCGGGTCAGCAACTTCCTCCTCTGGCAGATCAGTTACGCTGAACTCTGGGTCACACCGGCTGCCTGGCCTGAATTCACCACCACGCACCTCGATCAGGCAATCGCTGCCTATCAGTCTCGGGAACGACGCTTCGGAGGCCTGACCTCTCTATGACCGCTGGCCGCCATTCCTTTGCCACCCTCGCCTCTCGGACCGCCACCTCGGCTGGCCTGCTGGTCAGTTTTGCGGCTCTGGCCTGGGCTGATGCCACTGGGTTTCTGGGGGGCCTCCCGGCCTGGTGGCTCCTGCCGATCCTTATGCTTCTGGCCATTGGCGGCGTCGATGAACTTGTCGCGCTCTATCGGGCCAGAGGCCTGCGATTGCCTGGTGGGCTGCTGCGGGCCGGTGTGGTTGCCATCTTTGTCTCAGTTGCCGTGGGCACCCAGGCGATGGTGGCCGACACCGGTGTCACCGCACCGGTGGCATCGCTGAGTTGGGCTGCGCTGGCTGCTACGGCTGCGGTCGCCATGCTCTTCGGACGTGAAATTGCCGGTGGGCGTGCCGATGACCAGGCACTTGAGCGACTGTCGGCCGGTGTTCTCGTGCTGACTTACCTTGGGCTTCCCATGGCATTCATGGTCGGCCTACGACTGGTGCACGTCGAAAACCTTGGCCCTGAGCAGACCGGCGCTGGCCACCTTGGCATTGTCCCGTTGCTTAGCCTGATTGCTGTCGTCAAATTGGGCGACGTGGCTGCCTATCTTGTTGGTGCCTCAATTGGCCGCATCCCGCTGGCACCCCGGCTCAGCCCCGGTAAGACCTGGGAAGGAGCCTTCGGTTCACTGGCTGGTTCACTGGCTGCAGCATGGCTTGTGCTGGTTGCTTCCCAGGGGACTGCCTTCGCCGTGGCGGCCCAACCGCTGGGTGGCTGGGTTGGCTTCGGCCTGCTCGTCGGTCTGGCCGGGATGGCAGGTGATCTGGCGGAATCTCTCATCAAGCGAGAACTCGGCACGAAGGACTCGGGCAGACTGCTTGGCGGTCTTGGGGGCGTGCTCGACCTGATCGACTCTCTGTTGTTTGCCGCCCCGGTCGCCTGGATCCTTTGGGTCAATGCCAGCGGCTGAGGGCTGGGCTGCGGCTGACCAGCCGGGAGTCCGGCGGCCGAATCAGCCGAAAAAGCAGGCACATGGCTGAATTTGCTGGGATCAGCGGGCTTCCCCGGGTACCATTTAATGTTGCTCGTAGCGGTAGCTGCGAGCCAACGGTTCGCCGCGTGGCGTACCCCCCCTTCCCCCGAGACCGTCACCGGCAGATGCCTGACGGGCTTTGATGTCTCGCACGACGATTGCTGTGGTCGATTCGAAGCGCCTGCTGGCGGTCTTCGGCCCGCGCGACCAACACCTCCGCAGAATTCGCGCTGCCCTCGGCGTGGGTGTCTCGGCCCGTGGTGACGCGATTCATATCGAAGGGAATGAGGCTGCCGTGCAACGGGCGGCTGAGATCTTTGAGACCCTTGACCAGATTGCTCGTCGTCAGGGTGTCGTCAATGATGCCGACGTTGACCGGCTGCTGGCCACTAATTCCGACGGTGCAGAACAGACCCAACACGAGTCAATTGAGGTGCAGCGTCCAGGCGGCCATGTTGTGCCTCGTTCGGCCGGACAGGCCACCTATGTCCGAGCCATTCGTGATCACGATGTCGTCTTCTGTGAAGGCCCGGCCGGCTGCGGCAAAACATTTCTGGCTGTCGCCATGGCGGTCTCCGCTCTTCGCAGCGAGCAGGTCACCAAAATCGTTCTCGTCCGCCCAGCCGTTGAAGCGGGTGAGAGCCTTGGCTTTCTCCCTGGTGACCTGCAGGCCAAGATCAACCCTTATCTGCGACCACTGCTCGATGCCCTCCGGGAAATGATGGACTACGAGTTGCTGAAGCGACTGACTGAACAGGACGTCATCGAGATGATTCCCCTGGCCTACATGCGGGGACGAACACTTAATAACGCCTTCATCATTTTGGATGAGGCCCAAAACACCACTGCCGCCCAAATGAAGATGTTTCTCACCCGGCTTGGGGTTGGCTCAAAAATGGTGATCTCCGGCGATACCACGCAGATTGACCTCCCACCGAATCGCCGCAGTGGCTTGATTGACGCTATGGAGCGGCTTTCAGGCGTTACTGGCTGCCGGAAAATTAGCCTTGGCGGAGCCGACATTGTGCGACATCCGCTTGTTCAGCGCATTGTCGACGCTTACGAGGAATAATTAAGGACAGGCCAGCCACCCTTCGGCATTCACCAAAGCATGACGCGATGAGTATCGCCCCTTCTTCTTTTCGCCGCCGCATTCGCCGTGCATCCTCGATGGAGGGTCCCCAGGGCTTCTGGGGACACCTGCTCGAGACTATCTCTCGGTCGGAAGTGCTCGTCCGCCTTGGCCTCTGCCTTTTGGCCGGGTTGACCCTGCTGATCCTGCTGCACGGCTGGTCGCAGCCATTTGCCTTTCGACTTGGCACGGTTGCCCCACGCGGCGTGGTGTCGCGGTTGCCGTTTGAAAAGCCTGACCTTGACCGCACTCGGGCGGCCCAGGAACGGGCGACGTCTCAGGTGCGGGTTGTCTACATCCAGGACCGTGGGCCAATCCTTCGCATTCGTGACGGCCTGAAGAATCGCGTCGCCGAAATTGCTGCCGCCGAAACCCTGGCTGCTGTTTCCCGAGATGCCTGGCTGGAGTTTGCACCTGATACCGCAGCAGTGCTGGAACGGTTGCCGGTGCCTGCGCCGGGGACTGTTGTGAAGCCACCAGATCCACCGATTGCACCGGAGCCGACCACACCTCCCGCCACCACGCCAGATGACATCGGGCTTGCTGCCGCCGTCACTTCCACCGAAGACCAGCCCGAGCCAAACCCGACCGGAGACGAGGCTCCTGCCCAGCCTGCTCAGCCGTCTGTCACCGAATTTGCACGGCAGAAAATCGAGGCCGAGCAGGCCTTTACGGCCTTTCGCAGCCGGGTCGGAACCAAAGAGAAACTTCTGGAGTTCAACAAAGCCATCGACCGGGCCTTCGCGCCACTCGAAGCTCAGGGTGTGCTCGAAAAAATTCAGCATGGACTCGACGAGGGCAGCCAGACAGAAATTGATGTCCATCCCCTGGGCAACGCAACAGAAATGCTTCGGGCTCAGGTGGCCGACGTGTTGCTGGGAGAAGCCAAGATTCGGCTGAAGTCCCGGCTGACGGAGGAACTTGGTGCGGGCCCCCTGACCGACCGCGTCTTTAACTGGGTCGACCCCCGCCTGACCGGTTCGCTTGAGGTCGATAGTGAGGCCACATCGCGGGCCAAGGCCGAGGCCATTGAAAAGACACCCAAGCAGTTTGTCCGTTATGCCGCAGGCGACCTTCTGGTGCCGGCCGGCAAAGAAATCACCAGTGAAGAACTGACCCTTCTCAAACTGGAACACGAGGAGGCGCTGCGGCAACAGCCTGTGGGTGAGCGGATTGGACGGGCAGCCTCACTCTTGGGCCTGTTTGTCGCCATGTTCACCCTGGCCGGTTTCTACCTGCACCTGCATCACCGTGACGTCCTCCTCGATCTCGGCCATGTCGCCACCCTGTTGGTGTTGGTGATCGCCACAACGGCCGCCTGCTCCTTCGCGGCCGGTGATGCCTGGCGGGCTGAAATCCTCCCGCTGCTGGTCTTTGCCATGACGGTGGCGATTGCCTATGACGAAGATCTGGCGTTGCTGTTAGTGGCCGAGGTGGCACTGGTGCTGGTGGTCGGACTGGGCCAGGGACTGGCCGATTACATCACCCTCACGGCTGCTGCTGCTGCCACCATCTTCTGGATGGGCCAGATCCGCAGCCGGAGCAAACTGATCTACGTCGGGCTCTGGGCTGGTGCGGTCGCCACGACAACGCAGATTGGCGCCAACCTTCTGGCTGAACACCCGCTCGACCTCTACCTCCTTTTCGAAGCAGCCCGGACTGGTGTCTGGACGCTGCTAGCCGGTTTCCTCATGACGGGCCTCCTGCCTTTCGTAGAGAAAACCTTCGGCGTCCTCACTGACCTCAGCCTGCTTGAGATTGGTGATGTGGCCCACCCGTTGCTTCAGGAACTCGTGCGACGGGCACCCGGCACCTACAACCACTCAATCAATGTGGCCAGCATTGGTGAGGCTGCAGCCGATGCCATTGGTGCCCGTGGCCTGCTGGTGCGAGTGGGCGCTTACTTTCATGATGTCGGCAAGATGCTCAAGCCGGCGTACTACGTTGAGAATCAAGGCAGACAAGAGAACCGGCACGAGGCACTGGTGCCAGCCATGAGCAGCCTCATCATCATCGCCCACGTGAAGGAAGGGGCCGAACTTGCCCGCCAATACAACCTGCCCCAGCCGATTGTTGACCTGCTCCTGGAACATCACGGCACGACGCTGGTTGAATACTTCTATCGACGGGCAGCCGAAAAGTCGCAGGCTGATCCCAATAGCGGTGGCGTCGACGAGCAGACCTTCCGCTATCCTGGCCCGCGACCGAGCACCCGTGAGTCGGCTGTGCTCATGCTTTCTGACGCTGTCGAAAGCGCCAGCCGTTCACTGAGTGAACCTACTCCAGCTCGAATCTCGAGCCTCGTCCATGAACTGGCCATGAAGCGTTTGCTTGACGGCCAGTTCGAAGACTGTGGCCTGACGCTGGAAGAACTACGGGTCATCGAGCAGAGCCTGATCAAGAGCCTGACGGCCGTCTACCACGGTCGGGTCAAGTATCCCGATCAGAGGACAGCCTAGTGGCTGAGGGAAAGCGTCGCAGACCTGCCGGCCATTCGGTGCTAGGGACCGCCGGGCGAAGGCAGATTGACTGCTGCAATCGGCAGAGACTGCTGCCAGTACGGGTGACCGATCTGAAGCGGCTGATGGCTTCCGCCCTCGATGCCACAGGAATCGAAACCGCCGAGATCAGTCTGGCCATTGTCGATGATGAGGAAATTGCCCAGTTGCACGAGGTCTGGCTAGGAGTACCTGGGCCGACTGACGTGATCACCTTCGATCTCAGCCCCCCTGCCGGCCTTGCCCGGTCTACCGGGTCGACCGATCTTTCCACGCATCTGGCGGGCGAAATTGTTGCCAGCGGTGAAACGGCACACCGCGAGGCGGGACGATACCACTGGCAGCCAGAGCACGAATTGGCGTATTACCTTGTCCACGGGCTCCTCCATCTTTGCGGCTACGACGATCACAGTCCAGCCGAACGACGGGCGATGCGACGTCGAGAACGTCAGGTGATGGAGGACATTGGCCTGCCGCCGCCACCACGACGCCTCCCTCGGCGTCGCGGGAAAGCCGCTTCACCATCACGCTGAATCCCTTTCATGCAGACTGCCTTTTTGTTGCTCATCTTCGCGAGTGTCGCCGCCCTCCAGGCCCGCGCGATCCGCGGTGCGCGGCGGCATCATCTTCAGGATGTCTGTCAGCATCAGAAACAGCCTGAGATCTACGATGAGATCCTGTCTGCCGGCGAGGGGGTTGCCTTTATCGCCGCCACGGTTGTCACGGGTGCCGCAGTAATGGCCACCCTGATGGCAGCTAGCCACCTTGCGACGAACAACCTGGCCATTCTTGGCTGGATGGTGCTCTGCTGGGGCATGCTGGTGATTGTCCCAATGCTGCTGACGCGGGTGGCTGGGGTCTGGATTGTCGTGGTGACCTGGTGGCTATGGCGACCGTTGATTCACCTAGTGCGGCCACTGGTCGCCATCGGCCGAAGCCTCCTGCGGCTGGCCAGCCGGTTTCTCCCGCGGTCAAGCCGGGAAGCCGCCGAAGACTCACAGGACGAGATTCGACTGGCGATGGATGAGGCCCATCGCGAGGGACACCTCGATGAGGAAGCCCGCGACATGATTCAAGGCGTAATGGAACTTGAAGATGTCCATGTTTCAGAGATCATGACGCCCCGCACCGAAATGATCGGCCTGCCGCTTGCCTCCCCGTGGGATGACGTGGTCGCCACCGCCATTGAGAGTGGTCACTCGCGTCTTCCGGTCTGGCGGGCTTCGTCAGATGACATTGTGGGTGTGCTCCACTCCCGCGAAATCCTCACTGAACTGGCCCGGTGTCACAGCAGTGATGCAGGCACCCCCCCTGACCTCAACGAACTGATACGCCCCCCCTACTTCATTCCCGAAACCATGAGCGTGCAGACGCTGCTCCGGGAACTGCAACGGGGCAAGTCTCATATGGCCATCGTGACCGATGAGTTCGGTGGTGTCTGTGGGGTCGTTACCATTGAGGATGCCCTTGAGGAAATTGTTGGTGAAATTGCCGACGAACACGACGAGGCATTCGATGATGGCATCCTGGCCGTTTCAGAAGATGTCTGCGAAACGCTAGCCCATGTCCCGCTCGATGACCTCAACGAACGGATGCAATTCAGCCTTCCCGAAGAGGCCGACTTCGACACCATCGGTGGATTCGCCTTTCATGTTTTTGGACGCATCCCTGAGGTTGGCGAACAGATTGAAGCCGACGGGGTGGCCCTTGAGGTGCTGGCAGCAACCGGTCGCAAGATCGAGCGGCTGCGGGTCACTCGGCTGCCCTCCGTGGCCAAGCCATCATGACCGCCGAAAAGGTCCGTGCCGTGGTTCTACGGGCGATTCCTTTTGGTGAGACCAGTGCCATCGTCACCCTGCTGACCCGGGAAGCTGGCAAGGTGCGGGGGCTGGCGAAGGGAGCGTGGCGGCCCAAGAGCAAGTTTGACGCCGCCCTTGACCTCCTTTCGGTCTGTCAGGTACTCGTCCACCGCCGTTCCAGCGGCAGTCTCGACTTATTGACCGAGGCTTTTCTTGAACATCGGTTTCGTGTTGGTGACAGCCAGCCTGCTGTCGCGGCCGGACTCTACCTTGCTGAACTCTTTGATGCTGTCACCGTTGATGCTGACCCTCAACCCGCCCTGTTCGACCTGGCCGCCAGCGCCGTCCGAATGCTGTCACGCCCCCGTCCGGGACAGAGCTCAGCCGCAGAGACAAGCAGACTTGATCCCCAAACAGTCGCCATGGTTCTCGTGCACACCGAACTCGGCATCCTCCAGCAGCTTGGGCAGTTTCCGGCACTCCACTCCTGCGCAGAATGCGGTGCCTCGCTGGGCGATGCCCGTACTGCCTTCGGCATGCTCTCGGGCGGCGGACTCTGCCAACGTTGCCGGCGGGGCAAACGGGCAGTGGTGTCAGTCTCACCGCCAGCGCTGGCCCTCCTGCGAAACCTTGCCGGGAATGGCTTTGCACAGACCCTTTCCAATTGTGACGCCATGGGAGAGGTGCGAGCCATCATGAACACCCTCCTGAGCAACCTCCTCGGCTACCGCCTCAAAACGAGTCGCTGGCTGTCCACCACCTTTGCCCCCCCTCGCGAGAAGACACGATGAAGCCGTTGACCAACTCCCGGCAGTGGCTGCTCTCTGCCTCTGTCCTTGCAGGAGTTCTGATCGCCTCGCTCGCCAGCGGCTGCGCAACGCTGACGAAGCCAGACTGGCCATGGCTGACTGGCAGCAGTGATTCAACCGATGACCTCGCCGAGAACGACACCTCTTCGGTGATTTCGACTGAGTCTCCCTACGACAAGGACCTCGGCTGGGATCAACTAAAGGGAGACACGATCAAGCGGCGGTTCAAAAAGATGGTTGGCCGGGGACCGAATGAGTCTGTCGCCCGTGATGCGCTCACCGCCGGCGACGAACTGTTCGTTCAGGAAAAATACAAAGAGGCCTTGTCTCGCTATCGCAAGGTCATTGACCGCTGGCCCGATTCAGCCATCGAGGAAGATGCCATGTGGCAAGTGGGGGAATGCCTCTTCTTCACCGATCAGTATCCCAAGGCTGAAGATCAATACGACGCCCTCGTCAAGAAATACCCCAACACCCGGTATCTCGATCGAATTGCCCAGCGGCAGTTTGTCATCGCCCAGTACTGGCTCGCAATGGATGCGAAGCAGCACCTGCCCCTGCTGGTTCCAAACCTGCTCGACCGCAGCCGCCCACTCTTCGACACTCGCGGGCGGGCACTCAAGGCCTATGAGCATGTTCGGCTCAACGACCCTCGTGGGCCACTCGCCGACGATAGCCTGATGGCCGAGGCCAATGCCCACTTCCTCGATCGGCAGTGGCTCGACGCCGACTACTTCTATTCGCTGCTGCGAACCGAGCACCCCGACAGCGAATTCCTGCTGCCTGCTCATCTGTTTGCCCTGCAGGCCAAACTGCAGGCCTATCAGGGTCCCGGTTACGAGGGGGGCATGCTCGATGAGGCTGAGATTCTGGCTGACCAGATTCTCGTCCAGTTCCCTGATCAGTTAAGCGATGAGGAAGAGCAACGGGTCATGCGAACCCGGGCTGAAATCGCAGCCCAGCAGGCGACCCGACACTGGAAACGGGCAGAGTTCTATGCCAAGGGCAAGCACTACACCTCGGCACGGATCTACTACGCCCTGATCGCCCGCGACTACCCCAAGACGATGATGGCCCAGCGGGCACGCGATCAGCTTGAGCAGTTAGCCGGTCTGGAGGATGTCAGCGACAACCCGCTGCCGGCACTCACCGCATTCCTCAACCCTGACTCACTCAAAGAAGCCGAACTCGATGCCATGGCCGAGGCTGACGCCATGATCGCCAGCCAGGATGCATCCGGTGAGAATCAACCGCTGCGCTGAGGCCGTCTGCGATGTCTGCTCCATTTCTTGATCGCCGTCAGATTCTCGGCGGGCTGGCATGCCTGCTACCGGGGCTACTGGGCTGCGCGGCCTATCGATTTGGGAATAGCACGCTGTATGCGGCCAACGTCCGCACCATCTACGTTCCGCTGTTTCAGTGTGACAGCTTTCGGGTGACTCCGGCCGTCGATCTGGGGGTACGGCTAACCGAAGCCGTCTGCAAGGAGATTGAAAAACGGACCCCGTTCAAGGTAGTCGACGGCGCAGGGGCCGACAGCATCCTGACTGGCCGCATTGTCGCCGACACGAAACGGATGATGGTCGAAAGCCCGAGCGACCAATCGCGAATGGTGGAACTCAACCTGCAGGTGCTTGTCACCTGGGCCGATCGTGGTGGTGCGGTTCTCGCCTCAGGGGCTGTCCCCGTGCCGGCGGCCAGCGTCGATGTGGGGCAGTCGGCTGCCTTGGTGCCAGAATACGGCCGCTCAGTAGTGAGCACGCAGCAAGAGGGCATCGTCAAAATGGCCCAGCAGATTGTCGGCCTGATGGAAGAACCGTGGTGATGAATTCACCGACATCTCGGCCAGCCAGATGGCAGTTACGGACGCGGTCGCTACCGTTGCCTGCGGCGGGTGAGCCGGCCCTGCTGATGGGCATCGTTAACGTCACCCCAGACAGTTTCTCCGACGGTGGCCTCCACGCTGGGGTTGAGGCCGCAGTTGAGCACGGCCTCTCGCTGGCTGCGGCTGGCGCTGACATCCTTGATGTTGGTGGCGAAAGCACTCGCCCCTTCGCCGAGCCAGTTTCGGCTGAAGAAGAGTGGCGGCGAGTCGGCGACGTTGTCGGCCGCCTTGCTGCGCAGGTCAATCTGCCCATTTCAATCGACACGTCTAAGGCGGTTGTTGCCCGGCAGGCCATCGCTGCGGGGGCCGAGATCATCAACGACGTGACCGGGCTGGAAGGCGATCCCGAGATGGCTGACCTCGCCCGCAGCACTGCTGCGGGAATCTGCGCCATGCACATGCAGGGGACGCCGCAGACCATGCAGCTTGAGCCGACCTACACCAACGTTGTGGAAGAGATTCACGCCTATCTTCGTGCCCGGCGTGACGCCCTGCTGGCAGCAGGCATTGCCCCTGAGTCAATCTGCCTCGATCCGGGGATTGGCTTTGGCAAGACACACGAGCACAACCTCACTCTCATGCAGCAAGCAGGCCGCTTTCTCGATCTTGGCTGCCCGATTCTGATTGGCCACTCCCGCAAGGGCTTCCTTGGCAAAATCGTCAAGCAGACCTGTGGCCGCGAGCCAACTCGCGCCGAACGCGATCTGGTCACTGCTGTCACGGCCTGCAATCTGGCGGCTCAGGGAATCCCTATCATTCGCGTCCACGACGTGGCAACGGTTCGCCTCGCCCTGGCAGCCTCCTCGGCAACCCGTTAGGACGGCTTGCTCCTGCCAGCACCAGCAGGCCTGAGATGGCATACTGAGAGAGACGCCCACTGCCCTGGCGGGGCATCGCTGTTTCCAGATTCCTCGAGAGTGCGCCATGTCTGCCGACCAACTCACCACCCACTGTCGTGATATTGCCAGCCGCAGCCGCTCAGCAGCAATTGAACTGGCGTCGATTCCAGCAGAACAGAAGGCCGCATGCCTGCGGGCTGCCGCCCGCCTGATTCGGGCCGATGCACAGGCAATCCTCACCGCCAATGCCAAAGACCTTGCTGCTGCTCCTGGCTTTGGTCTCACTGAAGCTGCCACCGATCGACTGAGACTCGACACCGACCGTATCGAAGGAATTGCTGCCGGTATCGAAGCCGTGGCCGCCCTTCCCGATCCCGTCGGAGAAGTGATCGAAACGAACACCCGACCCAATGGCCTTGAAGTCCGCAAGGTTCGCGTGCCTCTGGGAGTGATCTTTTTTATCTACGAGTCACGTCCAAACGTCACGGCTGATGCCGCCGCAGTGGCGATCGCCTCAGGCAATGCCGTCATTTTACGCGGGGGCAAGGAGGCCGCTCATTCCAGCCGTCAAATCGTCACCTGCGTGCGGCAAGCCCTCACTGAAACGGGCCTGCCGGTCGACTGCGTGCAATTGGTCGATGTGGCTGACCGTGAAGCGGTCGGTGCCTTTCTCCAGTTTGATGACCTCATCGACATGACGATTCCCCGTGGCGGAGAAGCCCTGATCCGGCGTGTCTGCTCTGAGGCGAAGATGCCGGTGCTCAAGCATTTCAGTGGCAACTGTCATGTCTACATCGACAAAGCTGCCGATCTGGCCATGGCCGAACAGATCTTGATTGACGCCAAGTGCCAGCGGATGGGGGTCTGTAATGCCGCCGAATCACTCCTGGTTCATGCCGATGTCGCGGCCGCCGTGTTACCACCGATCGCGGCTGGCCTGGAAAAACGCGGTGTTGAACTGGTTGGTGATGCCGCTAGCCGCGAGATCCTGCCCACAATCGGCAGTGCTACGGAAGCCGACTTCGCCACCGAATTCCTGGGGCCAAAAATTTCTCTTGCCGTCGTTCATTCGATTGATGAGGCCATTACCCACATCAACCGTTTCGGCTCTCGCCACACCGATGCCATCGTGACATCAGACTCTGCGGCCGCTGACCGGTTCGCTGCTCGCGTTGACACCGCTGTGGTGTTGGTCAATGCCAGCACCCGATTCAATGATGGGAGTGAACTCGGGCTTGGCGCTGAGATCGGTATCTCAACTGACAAGCTTCATGCCCGTGGCCCGTGCGGCCCTCGAGAATTGACCACATACAAATACGTCGTCCGCGGAACGGGCCAAACCAAAAGCTGACTCACGGCTGCAAGGATCCTCCCTCCCTTTGCGGTTCGTCGCAAAACATCCGTTGGCCTTTCATTTGGGCCTCTCATTTGGGCCATGCTCAGAAACACTGAGCAGGTTTGGGGATGCTGCTTACTGCATCATGCGGTGGCAGAGATTTCCACCGGCTCATAACGCCGGCAGTGCATCGCACCGTCTTATTCAGCGGACCGGGCCAAGCTGTCGAGGAGGCCAAACCGGGCCAGCACTGCTCGGGGGGCACCGATGTCAAGTTCTTCGACCGGGCCGGTGAATTGATCTGCGCCAGCCGCAGCGAAGCCGAGTTTGGCCGCCACGAAGGTCAACGTCCGGGTCGCACGGACGCAGGGCCCCAGGGGCCTGCCGGTATCGCAGTCGAGCCCGGAGGGCAGATCAATGGCGATCACACGATGGGCTGGCGCTCTGTCAGCCCAGGCAACGATGCTGCTGATCGCCATCGCCACGTCTCCACGGGCAGGCCCGACGGCCCCCGTGCCGAGGAGGGCATCGATCACGCAGGTGGCGTCGGCCAGGGCCTCCTGCCAGGCTTCGCCTGGATGCCCGGCGAGACAGGTCAGCCGAATCCCAGAACGCTCCACAACCCGCAAGTTGGTCGCCGCATCGCCCCGGAACCGATCAGCGGCAGCAGCCAGCACCACCTGCACATCAGCCCCAGCACGTTCCAGGTGGCGGGCAATCACGAGTCCGTCTCCACCGTTGTTCCCGGGGCCGACCGCAATGACCAGGCGTTCGGCGGCCAGCGTTCCAACCGTCCGCAGAATGGCTGACGCAGCGTTTCGGCCTGCATTTTCCATCAAAACGATGCCGGGCAGACCAAATTCCTCGATGGCAATTCGATCAAGTTCACGAACCTCGGCACGCGTCAGGCTGGGCATGGGGCTTATTTCCTTCACAAAGATGTCTTCTCACCAGCAGATGGACAATGAGTCATGCCAAGCCTCAGCCAGCAGAGGACAAGCGAGCCGGCCAGGGCAGGCGATTTCCATTTCACTTTTTGGCAGGATTTTCGATTCAGAAACAGGGCGGTTCCCGGGGCGGCCACCGCTGGTATGATTTTGAGGGAGTCTCGCAGCACCCCCCCAGAAACCCCATTGGGCAGGAGAAGAACTGGCGTGGCACAAGCAGCTTTAGCGCTCGAAGATGGCACCTTCTTTCTCGGTGAAGCATTTGGTCACCGTGGCACCGTGTCTGGTGAGGTCTGCTTCAATACCTCAATGACGGGCTATCAGGAGATTCTGACCGACCCGAGTTATCGCGGCCAGATTCTGGTGATGACCGCTCCTCAGATCGGCAACTACGGCATCAACCGTGATGATGTTGAGAGCGGCCACCTGCAGATGGCCGGTTTCGTCGTACGTGAGGCGAGTCGGGTGGCAAGCAATCACGTCGCCACGGGTACTCTCAGTGACTATCTCGATGCTGCCGGCGTGGTTGGCATCAGCGGCATCGATACGCGGGCCCTGGTCAGACAGATTCGTACCCATGGTGCCATGACTGGTGTCCTGTCCAGTGAAGTCCTTGATGCCGATGCCCTGGTGAAGATGGCTCGCGAAGCACCACCGCTGGTGGGGCGTGATCTTGTTCGTGAGGTAATGCCAGAAGGACCAACTGACTGGGCGGAGCCACTGGCTGCCGACGCTCAGCCGATGCCAATGCCTCGAGTTGGTGGCGACATGCCTGAGCCACATTCCTTCACCGATGAGAAGCATGTGGTGGCACTCGACTTCGGCATGAAGTGGAACATCGCCCGACACCTAGCCAGCCAAGGGTGCCGAGTAACGGTGCTTCCCGGGCGGGCGACGGCTGCCGACGTGCTGGCTCTCAAGCCCGATGGGGTTTTCCTGAGCAATGGTCCCGGCGACCCAGAGGTGGTTGACTATGGGGTCGCCACGGTTCGTGAACTGGTCGGCAAGGTACCGATCTTCGGAATCTGCCTGGGTCACCAACTGCTCGCCCAGGCCTGCGGTGCAAAAACGTTCAAACTCAAGTTCGGTCACCGTGGAGCCAACCAGCCCGTGCTGGACTTGTCGACGGGCAAGGTCGAAATCACCTCGCAAAATCATGGTTTCGCCGTCGAGGAAGAGACCCTTCCTGAGTCGCTCGAAGTTACTCATCGCAATCTCAACGATGGCACCATCGAGGGCCTGCGGCACCGCACCGCTGCCGCAGCCAGCGTGCAGTACCATCCGGAAGCCGCTGCCGGCCCGCACGACTCGGCCTACTTGTTCAGCCGCTTCCGCGAAATGATGGCCTGAGGTGACTCAGGAGCACCCAGCAGCTGACCGTCAGCCGACCGCTCGGCAACCCCATCAGTCATGCTCCGCGAGCCAGCGTTCGGCATCAAGGGCGGCCATGCAGCCTGTCCCGGCGGCAGAAATGGCCTGACGGTAGTAGTCATCGGCAACGTCACCTGCCGCAAACACCCCTTCGACGTTGGTCGCCGTGCGGAAGTGCTTCTGCCAGATGATGTACTTCTTGGCATTCAATTCCAGTTGGCCATCCAGGAAGGCTGTGTTGGGGGTATGGCCGATGGCCAGAAAGACACCTGCCACTTCCAGGGTTGTTGTTTTCGCGACGTCAGTCGTGCTCTCAAGACGCACGCCAGTCACCCCCTGCTCGTCATCCCCGAGCACCTCGGCCAGCGTCGTGTCGAAGTGAATCTGAATCTTGTCATTCTCGAGTGCTCGTTTCGCCATGATCTTGCTGGCGCGGAGTTCGTCACGACGATGCACCAGGTGGACCCGGCTGGCAAACTTGGTCAGGTAGGTCGCCTCTTCCACGGCTGAGTCACCTCCTCCAACCACGACCAGTTCCTTGTTGCGGAACCGTGGCAGGGCCCCGTCGCAGACAGCACAGGCACTCACGCCCCGATTCTTAAAACGGGTCTCACTCTCGAGACCAAGCCAGTTGGCACTGGCACCCGTCGCGACAATGACACTGTGGGCCCGGACCTCACTTCCTCCGGCCGTAACCAGCGTGAATGGCCGGCTGGAAAAATCGACTTTCACAATGTCATCCGTGACGACCCGTGTGCCAAAATTGACCGCCTGCTGTCGCATCAGTTCCATCAACTCTGGACCGGTCACACCATGGCCATCGTGCGGCGGCATCATCATCCGCCGCTCCTGCGGCAAGGCAGAGTCGAGAAATGCCCCCAGATCACCGGCTGGAAACCCTGCGTAATTCTCGACTTCGCTGGTCAGGGCAAGCTGTCCCAGGGGCAGGGTGCCGGCCATCCGGTTCTCTTCCGTAATGGCGCCCTCATAGACCAACGGCTGCAACTGGGCACGGGCCGCGTAGGTTGCAGCGCACCAGCCTGCAGGACCGCTTCCAATGATGACCACCTTCTCGATTGCGTTTTCCGACATGCTCCGCTCCGTAGCTTCCAAAAATTTGTTTCACTGCCGCATCGCCACACCAGCGATGGGTTTTCTGAGTTCAGTGTCTGGTGAATCGGCATGATAGCGGGAACCGACCGACCGCCGTCTAGTCTGATTACGCCTGCCCCCCCAAGGCTTCCCAAGAAATTGACGCCTGGCAGACGGCATTTGACCGTTCCCAGGCGTTGCCGCTCTTTGACGCCCTCCCCGACGCAGCCTTTTTTGGCAAAGATCGGCAGAGTCGTTTCTGCCGGGTCAATCGCTGTTTTCTTCGCCTCCATGGCTGCACTGACCCCGCCGAGATGATCGGCAAGACTGACTTTGATTTTCATCCTCCGGCTCTGGCGGCTGAATACGTTGCCGATGACCGCCGGATCATGGAGATGAATCAGCCCGCTCATGATCAGCCCTGGTTTATGCCGCACCATACGGGCATGCCCCGGTGGTACCTGGGAACGAAAGTTCCGCTCCTTAACCCGAGCGGCAAAGTCATTGGCCTTGCCGGCGTCCTCCGGCCGATTGACCAGCCGGGAAACGCACCGCACGATTACCAGCGGCTCACCCCGGCACTTGAGCATGCCGTCAGACACTATCGGAAAAGTGTCAGTATCCCTGACATGGCCCGTCGGGCAGGGCTTTCGACAAGCCAGTTGCAACGAGAGTTTCGCCGGCTGTTCCGCATGAGCCCCAGCGAGTATCTGATGCGACTGAGGCTGCAACTAGCCCGCCGCCAACTGACGGAATCCAACGCTGCTATCGGCTCCATTGCCGCGAGTTGTGGCTTCTACGATCAGAGCCACTTCACCCGGTCGTTTAAGAAGTACATCGGGCTCACGCCACTGGCCTATCGCCGACAGGTCTGGCAGTCCTGAACTTAGCTGTGCTCAGAGAATCGCCAAGGGGTTGCGACGTTCCTCGAGCGTCCCCCGGGTGACCCCAACCCGGTTGGCAGCCTGCAGGCCAGCCCAGACACTCTGGCCAGTGACCTTTCCAGCAAGGAGATCGCGGTACGCCGTGATGATGCTGCTGATCTCCGAAGCTGACTCATCAAGAAGTTCGATTCGCAGATGGCCAACCCCTCTTTCGCGCAATGCTGCGACAGCCTCAGCACCACTCTGCGGAACCGCATTAAAGAGCGTATTCCGGCAGCCAACATCAGCCGTAAGCAGATGCTCAACCCCAATTCGATCCCGCAAGTGAACGGTGTGGGTGTCGCATGGTCGACCGCAGTTCGTCTTGTTGGTACCAGGCGACAGCACTGCACAAAAAACACAGTGCTCCATATGAAACATTGGCATGTGCTGGTGGATGACCACCTCGAGACGACTGGCATCAGTGGCGGCAACCAGATCGAGCAGCTGCTCGCGATTACAGTCATAGGAAATCGTCAGCCGCTGGAGCCCACGTTCCAGAAAGAATGCTGCCGTAACAGGGTTGGTGACATTGAGTGAAAAATCTCCGGCAATCGGCAGCCCACGCTGACGGAAGAACTCAAGCCCGCTGCTATTGCGAACAAGAATGCCGTCGGGGTCATGGCGGGCCAGGGCTGCAAAAATCCCCAGCTCACCCGGCTTCTGAATCCGGGGCGTCGCGACAAAGAGCTGAGCCCCATAACGGCGAGCCAGCTGAACCGCCTCGCGATAGCGGCGGATATCGGCGAAGTCAGCCAGGAGGTTGCGCTCACCGAGGTCAAGCACGGCCTGCAGTTGCGATTCTGTCCGAACGAGCACCTGCAGTGTCGGCAAGGTTGGCGTGGTAACAGCAGGTGCGGCAACGGCAGCCAGCAGTTCCCGCACGACCGTGGCGGGCTGAGCAGCCACCTGCCGAGAGGCTGGCTGCTCCACCAGGGCTGTCAGTTGGCTGACCAGTTCCTTACGGAGTTGCCCGAGCACACTAAAAGGCACCATCGGGTGATCGGTGATTGTGGCGGTCAGGTTTTGAAGTCTGAAAGGGCTGCCGCCGAGGCGGCCGAATTGCTCACGCAGCACCGTCTCGGTCAGTGGATGCTGACGGGCTGCTTCAACTGGCGTTTCGCTGGCCAGTCGGCACGATTGACCATCGGCAAGACGAGCCTCGATGACCAGCGGCTGGCCAACGGCTACCGCAATGACAAGATCGAGCGGCTGCTGCCGCTGCAGATGCCCACCACTGTAGGTCTTGCGAAGCCGCTGGGTTACCTGCGGGTCGTCAGTCTTCCAGACCTGCTGGCCCCGCGTGATGGTGGTGAGGTCGATGGCGTTTCGTCCAAAGGCCAGTTCCACGATTACCCGCTCGACGGGCTGCTCAAGCGACCGCCCTCCAACAAAGACCTCGTAGACACGGCCACCCTGGGTTGGCTCATCAGCTGGCGCTTCAAAAGCCACGCCGTCACCGCGAGCAACAGAGGCGGCAAGCTGCACAGCCACTCGTTGGCCTGACACCGCGAGGACCTCACCTAACAAAACCCCTCGCTTGGCACTGCTGGTGGCCGGCACCAGCATCTTGTGGTCACAACCCTGCAGCCAGCCAGGCGAAAACCCGCGAGAGAAGGTCAGCTCCATCTCCTCGATCTGGCGGGGCGTAAAGATCACTGGTGCCCCCGTAACTGCTGCGTCGATTGCCTCGCGGTAGCGACGGGTGATCGCTGCCACATATTCAGGAGTCTTTAAGCGGCCCTCGATTTTCAATGACGCGACGCCAGCAGCAATCAGATCGGGTACAAGTGGAAAAGCGGCGAGGTCCTGTGGTGAAAGCAGATACTGCTGGTTTCCCAGATCAACGTCCTGCCCATCGCAGAGCAGATCGTAGGGGAGTCGACAGGCCTGCGCGCACTGTCCTCGGTTCGCACTCCTCCCGCCGAGAGACTCACTGGTGAGGCACTGGCCTGAGTAGGCCACGCAGAGGGCCCCATGAACAAAGACCTCAAGCGGCATCGAGGTATCACGCGAGATGGCTGTAATTTCTTCCAGCGATAACTCTCTGGCCAGAACAACTCGCTCCATGCCAAGAGATTCTGCCAGCTGAATCGTCTCGGCGCTGGTGAGCGTCATCTGTGTCGAAGCATGCAGTGGCAGATCAGGACACACCTTTTGAATCAATCGTGCCGCACCGACGTCCTGCACCAATACCGCATCAACACCAGCCTGAGCGACCGCTGCCACCGTCTCGGCAAATGGCTCCAGTTCATCAGTGAAAACAAGCGTATTGAGTGTGACGTATCCACGCAGCCCATACCGGTGCAGCACCTGCATCACTTCGGGTAGGTTGTCGACCGTAAAATTGGTCGCTCGGGCCCGGGCATTGAAGCCGGTTTCCAACCCGAAGTAGACGGCATCAGCGCCGTTGGCGATGGCCGCTCGCAGGCAGTCTTGATTGCCAGCGGGAGCAAGAAGTTCGGGGGCTCGGTTCATGTTCTTGAGTATCGACCGGAAAGGTAGGAACAGCCAGAGGCTGAATCTGCATCGCTGTTCGCCGTCCATCAAGTCGTCTTACGACCTTGCCAGACGCATGAAACGCATGAAGAACATGATTCTCGCCGAACAGCGGGGCCGGCTTGACCACTTTTGTCTTTGTCTACAAAATAAAACTAATGAGCATCAGACCCCCCTGTGGCCGGGAATCCCGTCTGCCTACCTCCTCACTTGCTCTGGGCCGCTAGGTCGGTCGCTCGTGCAGTCTGCCTCACTGTCGCCACCCACTATCCCTTCCATGAGTCTGACGAGACACATCAAGCACGACCTTATGGCTCGAATCGACCGAGGGGAGGCGCTCGCCGACTTGCTGACCCTTGAGCGGCTTTCTGACCATTACAACGTCAGCCTAACCCCCGTTCGCATCGCGGTCACAGAACTCATCGATGAGGGATTTCTGCAACGCTCGACGAATCGCCGGCTTGTCATCACAAAGCGACGGGGACGGCAGCGGCAGCCAAAGACCAAGCAGCCAGATCCCCTTCAAACCTTTGAAACCCATTTCGCCACAGTCACCCAAGATCTTATTGAACAAAGCCTCAAAGGTATTTCGATCATCTTGCGGGAAGAGGCAACAGCTCGGAAATATAACGTGAGTCGGGCGACGATTCGCCAGATCTTTCACCGCCTTGCTGGCGATGGGATCATCGTCCACCTGCCCCGACGTGGCTGGAGGCTTCGGCCGTTCAAGGAAGCAGACCTCGATGCGTACATCGAGTTTCGCGTCATGGTTGAACGCATGGCACTCAATCTTGCGAAGCATCGACTGGTTCGGGCAGAGCTTCAAGAGATGCTTGCCGCAAACCGTATTCCAACACGATCAAGCGAGCGACCGCAGCCTGACGCAAGGCTGCATACGTACCTCATCAAAAAGTCGCAGAACCCATTTATCGCTGACTTTTTTGATCGGCATGGCAAGTACTTTGAACGGCTCTTTGAATGGGAAGCACTTGACTACGGTGCGGCCTTGCAGGCGGTACAACAGCATCGTGGCATTCTTGAGGCCCTTATCACAGGTGATTGGGAAGCTGCCGGAAACCGACTCGAAGACCATATTCGCAACAACCATTCCGTCCTGCGCAGTCTGCTCTCAAAACAACAGGAGACCCCGCAATGAGCCACTCTGAACAAGACACTTTTTCCCGCCGGTGTTTTGCAAAACGTCTCGGAGTAGTTGGCACCGCCATCGGTATCGGTAGCACAACGGCAGCCGCAGCCGATCGGGATGCACCGCCAGTCGATGCCAGCGGGAAGATCATTCCTGGGTTCGAAGTCAATGAACCAGGAGCTGCGAGTGGCCCCTGGGAACCTGTTTCTGACCGAAAAATTCGTGTCGGAATCGCCGGTTTTGGGCTTTGTCAGTTCGGCGCCCAGTTTGGCTTTCAGGAACATCCTAATGTTAGTGTCACAGCAGTGACTGACCTCATCCCTGAGCGGAGAGCGGCACTGTCAAAGGCCTGCCGGTGCGAAAAAACTTTTGAATCGTGCGAACAAATGCTTGACGATGACACGATCGAAGCTGTCTTCATTGCCACCGATGCTCCCAGCCATGCCCAACTGGCAATCAGGGCCTTGGATCGGGGCAAGCATGTTGCCTCGGCTGTTCCGGCAGTTTTTGGATCACTCGAAGATGCTGAAAGACTTTCCGAGGCCGTCCAGAAAACAGGTCGTAAGTACATGATGTTTGAAACATCCTGTTTCCATCATGACCTCTACACCTGGCGTCAGCAGTACCTGGCAGGAAAATTCGGCAAGCTTGTCTATTCAGAGGGTGAGTACTATCACTACTTTGGCAAGCCTATTGGCGGCTACAACCCCAGGACGCGGGCTGTTGATCTCAACGGCTGGCGGAAAGGTCTGCCACCGCAGTGGTATCCCACCCACGCCACTGCTTACTATATCGGTGTAACGGGAGAACGATTCACCGAAGTTTCTGCACTCGGCATGCCCAGTGTGGTCCCGCACCTTCAGGCGAATAATAACGACTACCGCAACCCGTTCGGCACCGAAGTGGCGTTGCTGCGAACAAGTGAAGCAGGCATGTCAAGAATGGCTGTCTCATGGGACATGCCAGCAGCAGCAGGCGAACAGGGCCGCATCTATGGCCAGCAAAAACCAGCAACCCCAGCCATTGATCGCCCCCCATTACCACCTGGCATGAATGCTGGCCCACATGGTGGTTCTCATGGTCATCTGACTACCGACTTCATCGATGCGATTCTGCGTGACCGCAAACCATTAGTTGATGTGGTGGCAGCGCTCAACATGACGGTTGCCGGCATCGTGGCTCACCAGTCGGCCGTCAAAAACGGTGAGCCCCTCAAGATCCCCCAGTACGCCTCCTGACATCCCCTATGCCGACCTATTCACGCCGACACGTAACACTTGCAGCCGCCGCAGTTCCGGCCGCCGCCTTGTTTCCCAGTCAGACCCGCGCCGCTGAACCCATCATTTCTCAAGCTGAGCGGCAGCAACCACGGGTCTGGAAGCCCTCTTCTGATCGCCGCATTCGCCTTGGCATCGCCGGCAACGGCCATTGTCGCTTCGGTACAACCTTCCGCTTTGAATCACACCCGAATATCGAGGTCGCAGCAGTCACCGACCTCTTTCCTGATCGCTGTGCCGACCTCGCGCAGGCCGTCCGCTGCAGCCAGACCTATGAGTCAATCGAGGACATGGTTCAAGATGATTCTATTGAGGCAGTATTCATCGCCACCGATGCCCCTAGTCATGCTCGGCATGCCCTCTTGGCAATGAAGCATGGCAAGCATGTCGGAACGGCCGTGCCGGCATTCTTTGGGAATCTTGATGATGCGCACGAGCTCTTTGAGACTGTGCGCGAAACTGGCCGAACCTACATGATGTTCGAAACGAGCTGGTTTCGCCCGGAGTGCTGCGCCATGCGGGCCCTCTATCGTGCCAACGCCCTCGGCCCGCTTCGGTACACGGAGGGAGAGTACTTCCATTATCATGCCTCGAAGACGCCGACACCGTCTTTTCAAGACTGGCGACGTGGGTTTCCACCGCTTTGGTATCCGACGCACGCAACAGCATTTCACACGGGTGTCTCGGGCGGGCACTTCCTTACGGCATCGGCAAGGGGGTTGCCCGGGCATCTGCCCTACCAACAGCCGGACGCCAATCCCTACGGAAATCCATTCTCGGGCGAGTGTGCTCTTTTCCAAACCACAGACAACGCACTCTGCCGCGTGATTCAAGACAGCAGCAGTCGGCGACCATTCAGTGAGACAGGTAGGGCGACGGGCCGGCTTGGTAGTTATGGAAACGGCCACTACAGCGGAACGATGAGCCCGGCAGACCTCCCCGATCTGTCACCGCCAGCCCTCCCACCGGGCATTGACTGGCCAACTGATCACGGGCACTCGCATGGCCCACTGACTGATGAATTTGTCACAGCAATTCTTACCGACCGTCCACCGGCGATTCATATCGGACATGCCCTGGCGATGACTGCGGCTGGTGTCGTCGCTCATCAATCCGCCCTGCGAGACGGCACGGCACTCCCGATCCACTTCTTAGGGCCGGGTTGGCTCAAGCCCCGGCATCGTTCCGGTTGAGGTCGCAAAGTGGTCGACCTGAAGTCCTGTTTGTTGGAGAACCGACAGGTAGAGGTTGGGCAGCGGGTGGTTCTGCTTCCTGTCGAAGGCCAGGTGCTGACCATGCCGGAAGCCACCTCCTGCCAAGAGCACCGGCATGTTGCGATTATCGTGACTGGAGGCGTTTCCAAGATTGCTCGTCAACAGCACGCTGGTCTGATCCAGAAGGGTGCCGCCATCTTCCTCCACTGCCTGGAGCGTCCGCAGGAAATCACCCCAGGCATTGATGATCGCTTTTTCAACAATCGCCAGCTGTGCCAGCTTTTCGTCGTCACGGCCGTGATGGCTGAGCGTGTGATACCCCTCGTCTACCCCTTCCAGTGGCACCACCCCACCACTCCCTCCGAAATGGCAGGTGATAAATCGAGATGAGTCGGTCTGAAGAGCCAGCCTGATCATGTCGCTCATCAGTCGCTGCCGGGCAACGAAGTCATTCCCGTTTCCAATATCAATCGGCTTGGGCTCAGTCACCTTGGGTTTTGGACGATGGGCCCAGGCCTCTTCCTGTTCCAGCCGCTTTTCCAGATCACGGACGCTGGTGAAATAGGCATCAAGCCGATCGCGGTCGCCACGGCCCAGCCGACGCTCCAGAGACCGCGTGTCTTCGGCAACGACATCCATGATGCTTCTACCCTGCTGCGCCCGGGCCATCTGCTGTTTCTGCTCAGCAGGCGAATCGGCCACGAAGAGCCGCGTAAACAGCCGTGCAGGAGATGACTCAGCCGGAATCATCGACCCGTTTTCGGTGTAGGCCGGACTGTTGCTCCCTGAAAGTGCCAGGACAAGCGACGGGAAACGAGTTTCATGCCCGAGGTTTTTTGCCAGTAACTGATCGAGTGAAATCGAATTCCGACTCGGCGATCCAAATGTCATCGGGGCCGCCGTCAGCAGGCTTGCCTCGGCCTGATGGCCACCACTGACCCGGGGGTGAGATGCACCCGAGACAACCGTGAAGGAGTTGCGAAGATCGTTCAGGCCAGCAAGGTAGGGAGATGCCTGATACTCTCGACCAGCAGTTGCCGGGTTGAGGTTGTCAGCAAGGAGCCCCAGGCCCAGGGTCATCGCCACAAATCGCCGCGGCGATTCAACACGGCCCCCTCCGAAAGCTGGCCGCATTGCCGACAGCCAGGGCATTGCCAGCGACACTCCCGCTCCGCGGAGAAGCGTGCGGCGATTAAGCGATCGTTTCACATCAATGTTGAAGGCAACCGGCATGCGAATCCCCTGTGTTTCTTGAAGCGTCATAACGGCAAATCGATTTTTCTAAGGCCAGTTCCGCTGGGACCAGTTCCGCTGAGTTTTCTGTCGACTCGATGAGCTCTTCTCGCCATCACCTTTGGGCCATCTCTCAGGCCACCGTTCATTTGGAACGAAAGACCGGGCTCACAACCACTTCCTCAAGTATTGCCCGAAAGCCGTACCCCTTCTTGCCTGCTGCCTCGACAATCTTGTGGACCGCCTGACGGTCTCGAATGCTCAGCTTGGCACCCGTTCCCCAGACCAGCAGATTGCCCGCCACCCCGCGAGCGATTGCCTGCGGATCCCGGGCCAGTTCCTGTTTCAATTCATCAATGCTGGCAAACACACTGCCGTCGGGCAGTTCACCTGATGAGTCAATTGCCAGTCTCGTGCCGTTTTTTTTCTGGCCGACTGACCGGTAGTGCGTTCGCCATTGTCCCGCTGGGTCAAATGTCTCGAGGGCAAAGCCGTATGGATCCATCTGGCGGTGGCAACTGGCGCAGGCGGGGTCGTCGCGATGCTTGGCCAGTTGCTCACGAATGGTCGTAGCCCCACGGATATCAGGCTCAATGGCAGGAATTCCTGCCGGTGGAGGAGGAATATGAATGCCGAGCAGGCGTTCGGCGACCCAGGCCCCACGCACCACAGGGGACGTCGTCGTGCCATTAGCCGTCACCTTGAGAATCGCACCCTGGGTGAGCAAGCCGCCCCGATGGGTATTGGCTGGCAACACCAGCTGCCGCAGCTGCTCGCCCTGCACATTATCAGCCCCATAAAACCTCGCCAGCCGACTTGTGCCAAACGTATAGTCAGCCGCAATCAACTCCGTAACTGGTCGATCATGGTGCAACAGATGAGCAAGAAAGGCATGGGTTTCCGCAAGCATGTTCATCTGAACGATCGGGTCAAACGTCCAGTACATCCGCCGATCAGGTACCGTGAAGTCGATCTGATCAAGATCGAGCCACTCTGCGGCAAAATCCTCAACAAACTGCCGTTCGGCTGCCGGTACACCGACCTGGTCAACCTCTCCCTGCTCGAGCAACCGCTGCAGCTGCCGGCGGACCTCAGCAGCCTCGTCCAGCCGTCCACTGCGGGCCGCCTCCAGAAGATCGTCATCGGGTGGCCCTCCCGTGACGAAATAACTCAGTCGCGTGGCGAGGGCATAGCCATCGAGCTGACCTGGCATTTCACGAAAGTAAAGAAACTCCGGACTACAGAGAATCGCTCGATAGCCCGCCCGAACAGCCTCGGTGAATGATCGTGTCTGGCCATGCACGTCTCTGGCAAGTTCGACATATCCAGTGAGTTCCTCTGGTGACACCGGATGCCGAAAAGCCTGACATGCAAACGCACTGAGCAGGCCCTCTATTTTCACAAGCGGCTTGGTGACAACTGGCTTCAGCAGACCCGTTCGCTTCGCCTTCTCATACTTCAGATCACCGAATAGCCGCTGCCTCAGTTCTTCGACTGAAAACCGGTAGACCTGCCTCATCTCAAGCTGATTGATGGCAACGCCAGGCACATCCTGTGGCTCTCCCTCGCCTGCACCGACCTGACCACCGGCAAACCGTGCCCGTTTGATGGTGGCATCCTGAGGTCTGACCTCCAGCATGTGTCCTTTGGGCAACCAGGTGGTGAACTCAATCGTGCGAGGCTGCTCACCCGCTTCGAAGCAGGTGACTGGCTCGAGCAGCGGTGCAGTTGAGACGCAAGGCCCGGCATGAATGGCGGTCCAGACACCACCAGACTCGGGCAGCTTGATGCCATGTGCCTTCAGTCGGAACGCATACCAGCCATCCGCTGGTGCTGTCGTGGCCGGCAGACGACCGTAGTAGGGCATAGAACATGACCAGACGACCGCTTCACCCTCGCGGAGTTCAGGCTCCCGGCACCGCCGCCTGGGATTTTTCCGTACAAGTCCCTGTGCATCAAACTCACGGCTGAGCGGTTCAGCCGTTCCAAGGGCTCGCCCAAAGGCCTCATCGAGCGCCAGATCAACTACTGTCAGATGGCGCGAGAGATGGTGATGAGAGACTGCCTGCCGCTCAGCAACTGTCGTAAAGCCCCGCGGCCGTCCTTCATCGGGAAGCTTGTCGGCCAGTGGAATATCAATGCCTAGCAATTCATGCAGTGACCGTTCAACCTGCTGGCGGTTGAGTCGACGACCACGAACACGACCAATCGCGGCATCCCGTGACCGCTGCAGGTCTCGCAACCAGTCGCCGGCTCGCGTCACAAACAGTTGTCGTTCTTGAAGTGTGGGCTGTTCCGCGTCGGCTGGTGGCATCTCACCGGCGGCAACACGATCAATGATTCGCGTCCAGGTGTCATCCTGGGCTACACCAACATCCGCCACCGCATTGGCCATGAACGTCTCAAGGTCAAGGCCTGCCTCTGCATCTTCACCCTGATGGCAGTCGATGCATGCCGACTGAAGCAAGGCACCAGCAGAGGCAGGGAATTGGTTCCCAGCTGCATGGCCAGTGGCTGGCAGGCTGGCGCCGAGGACGCCCAGCAGCAACCAGCACCCACGACCCAACCCACGACGACGCTGCCGCCAGACAGACCAAAGCCTTTTAAGGGAAAATGGTGACATGAGGGGAATGACACGACGGCAGCGGAAGGGAAACGAACGACCTACAATACTATGTCGATCGAAGCCCCTCTGTTACTGCATGCCGTCCCGCCAAGCCCCTCATTCCAGGGGCTTTTAGTCGTCGTTGCCCCGTAGTTTTGCGAGCACCGTGTAATCTTCAAGCGTGGTCGTGTCACCCACCGTTTCACGGCCAGCGGCAATGTCACGCAGGAGCCGCCGCATGATTTTGCCACTCCGGGTTTTGGGGAGCGATGCGGTGAAGTGAATGTCATCCGGTGAGGCAATGGCACCAATCTGGTGCCGGACATGCTGTCGCAGCTCTTTCCGGAGGGCGTCGTCCGGCTCCCCTGACCGAAGCGTCACAAAGACGGCCACGGCCTCGCCCTTGACGTCGTGTGGCCGACCGACGGCAGCCGCTTCGGCAACCGTCGGGTGACTCACCAGGGCGCTTTCAATCTCAATTGTCGAGAGCCTATGACCTGCCACGTTGAGCACGTCGTCGATTCGGCCCATGATCCAGTAATAGCCGTCGTCATCCTGGCGAGCATTGTCTCCAGCCAGATACTTCCCCGGCACCCGTGACCAATAGGTTTCAACGAATCGTTCCTCGTCGCCCCAGATGCCCCGCAACATGCCAGGCCAGGGCTTGGTCATCACCAGCCAGCCGCCTTCACCCTGCTCAACCGGTGTTCCCTCTGCATCAACAATCTCTGGGCAGACACCTGGCAAGGGCAGCGTGCAACTTCCTGGCTTGGTCGGCGTACAGCCCGGCAATGGGCTCATCATGATGCCGCCCGTTTCAGTCTGCCACCAGGTATCAACGATGGGGCAACGCTGGCCACCAATCGTTTCGTGGTACCACATCCAGGCCTCAGGATTAATGCCCTCGCCCACCGTGCCCAGCAGCCGCAGGCTTGAGAGATCACGGCCATCAATGTGTTCTGGCCCCCACTTCATGAAAGCCCGAATTGCGGTCGGTGCTGTGTAGAAAATGGTTGGCTTCTCTTCTTCAATAATTTCCCAGAACCGTCCCTGATGCGGCGCATCGGGTGCGCCTTCATAGATAAGAATGCCCACCCCGGCAGCCAGAGGGCCATAGGTAACGTAACTGTGCCCAGTGATCCAGCCACAGTCAGCCGTACACCAGAAGAGATCGTCGTCCCGCAGATCAAAAACCCATTCTGCGGTCGTCTTCGCCCAGAGCATGTAGCCGGCGGTGGTGTGCTTGATTCCCTTTGGCTTTCCCGTGGAACCACTGGTGTAGAGAATGAAAAGCGGAGACTCTGAGTCCATAGGAACTGGCGGAAAATCGTCTGGCATGCCGGCCGTCATGTCATGCCACCAGACATCTCGCCCCTCGACCATGGTGACGTCTTGCCCGGTCCGCTTGAGCACCACCACATGCTTGACGCTCGGTGACTTCTCCAGGGCTTCATCAACATTGGCTTTCAGCGGCAGCATGCTTCCCCGTCGCCAGCCGCCATCAGCAGTAATGACTGCCACCGCCTGGGCATCGTTGTTCCGCTCAGCGATTGCTTCGCTGGAGAACCCTCCAAAGATCACCGAGTGAACGGCTCCAATCCGGGCACACGCAAGCATCGCGATGACCAGTTCGGGGGTCATCGGCATATAGATCGAAACTACATCTCCCTGCTTCACACCAAGCTTTGCAAGCCCGGCGGCTGCCCGGCTCACCTCAGCCTGAAGTTCACGGAAGGTGAGGGTTCGCCGTTCACCGGTTGGTTCACCAACCCAGACCATGGCTGTCTTCTCGCCGAGCCCGGCTGCAACATGCTGATCGACGCAGGCGGCCGAGGCATTGGTCTGCCCACCGGCAAACCACTCGGCATGAGGCGGATTCCACCGCAGCACCTCGTCATACGGCTTCAGCCATGGCAGCGCGGAGGCCCGTTCACCCCAGAAGGCAATTGGGTCATTGGCAGCAGCAGCGTAGAGCTCTTGGTAAGCCTCCATCGAACCGATTCGAGACTTTTCCGAAAAGGCTGCCGGGGGAGGAAAGGAACGAGTCTCCTGCATGACACTCGCCACGCGTCCGGCTGGTTTGTCCGCTGCCGCCATCTCAATTACTCCTTGCGTTTTCGCTTCGCTATTCCATGGTGGCATTCATCACCCGACGCCCGTCAGGCAAATCAGCCGCGATCCCCAAAACAAATCCCCAGTCCGCGGGCAGCCCGAATGGCAGCCCCCCCGGGGTTCACCCGTGACAGCGTCTGAATCGCCTCGGCAATCGGCACGCTTTCGATCTCAGGTGGCCTGAAGCATACCATCTCACCGAACCGGCCTTCATGAATCAACTGAACCGCGAGAACGCCGAATTCCGTGGCCAGCACCCGATCGAACGTGGTTGGATTCCCGCCCCGCTGCAGATGGCCCAACACAACCGTTCGGGTCTGGCGGTCAAGCCGCCGGGCAAGTTCAGCCGCAACGACCTGGCCAATCCCGCCGAGTTTGACCTGTTCACTCGCACCAGTTGCCGTCACGCACACAAGGTCGCCGCTGGGCAGGCTGGCCCCTTCCGCCACAACCACCAAGGCATGCCGCCGGCCAGCGGCCTCACGGTCGGCAATCTTGCGGCAGACATGATCAAAACTCCAGCCAATCTCAGGCAGCAGAATGACGTCGGCACCACCTGCGATACCGGCATGCAGGGCAATCCATCCGGCATGGCGACCCATCACTTCCAACACCATGATTCGCTGGTGGCTGGCTGCCGTGGTGCGGAGCCGATCAAGCGCATCGGTGGCAGTCGACACGGCAGAGTCAAACCCAAAGGTGAACGCTGTGGCTCCCAGATCATTGTCGATGGTCTTGGGCACACCGACCACCGGAATGCCATGGCGATGAAACTGCTCGGCAATTGCCAGTGAGCCATCCCCCCCGATGCAGATGAGCCCGCAGATGCCAAGCTGCCGAATGGTCCGGGAAACACCTTCCAGAAGCTTGGGGTCGATGGCAATCCGCTGATCTTCACCCACTGTGGCTGAAAACCGGCCCCGATTTGTTGAGCCCAGAATCGTGCCGCCGAGAGTGAGGATGCCGCTGGTATTGCCTTGCGTCAGCGGCATGTAGTCAACCGGATCAACCAGCCCCTCATAGCCACGCAGAAAACCGACGCAGTCGTAGCCAAGCCGATCTGATGAAATCACGGCCGCACGGATAACAGCATTGAGCCCTGGGCAATCTCCACCACTGGTCAGAATGCCAATACTTGGTTTATGGCCTGCCATCGCCAGCCTCACTTTCTTTGAAACCAGGTTGCCCAGCCCAGCCGCACCAGATCGGAAGCCCCCAGCACCATCTGCCACCAGTCCACCTTGCTGAGTCCTCGTTGTCGCTGAGTGAAGGTAATGGGCACCTCACGAATCCGGCCGCCGGCCCGATGGATTTGCCAAAGCATCTGCTCCTGAATCGCATAGCCCTCAGTGGGATCCTGCAGAACATCAAGGAAGCTCAGCCGAATCACCCGGAAGCCGCTTGAACTATCGAAGGCAGGCACGCGGAGGACCCAATGCGTCCACCAGCAGACGAGCCGGCTCAG
>RGBY01000200.1 GCA_009919445.1 Planctomycetia bacterium | reverse complement strand
ACGCCAATGATGGCGATGACAACGAGTAACTCGATTAACGTGAAACCCGAAAGGCCAGATTGTGGCTGCTTTCGCGAAATTGGAGAAAGTTTTCGAGACATAATCGGACTCCTGAAAGCAAAGACGAAGTTTTCCACAAGGTTTTCCACAAGAGTGACCCCCGCGTGCGGGAAGCGAGAAGGCAGTTGTGCTTTCACAAGCTCCCGCCCTTCAGGGGAGAAGTTAGCATCGATTTTGGCCTGCTTTGGTGGCACTACCGTCACTCTGTTTTTGAGGTTTGGTGTGGAGGATACGCAGGTATTTGCAAATCCTGCGAAATGGCAGGCTGCTGAGCCTGAAAGTCACGTTCATGCCCATCCAGGTAATCAGGCTCTATGGAGCCATCTTGTGGAAGACGATGTCTGGCTTTGGAGCGGCTACCGTGGTGGATTGGTCATGCCAGCCGACTCGATGCATGTGTGCGGCTTAACCCGCAAAAGTTTTCTCGATTCGTGGGCCGCGAACGGAGCAAGCCCCAAAGAGATGCAAAGGAACCCGGACTATTCCGCCTACGAATTAGGTGGTCATTACAGCTATTCAGCACAGCCAGAGTTTTGGTCAGGCAGAGGTTATTCAAGAACTTCGCCGTCGCATTCAATTTCTTCGGGACGATGCGCCGGCAATTGCTAACTCTCTTAATCCAGAGGCACCTGTGGAAATCCTCAATCTTTACCAAGAACTTGAGGAGATAGGTGGGGGGCCGTAACGAATGCGGTCCAATGAACCACTGACGGAATCTGGCAAGGGGTTGAGTAAAAATCGGTGCAGTTTATTTGTGTTGAAGGTGCAGGCGGCAAGGTTCTCGTTTTGCAACCTCTCACCAACGGTCAACTCGCTGAGGGCTTTGGCAAGGAAGGGCCGTACGGAGTTCTCTATGACCCGGCGGCCGTGCAAATGAACTTAAATATGCTCCATGAGTTGAAACCATCCGCTGAGTACATTGCCAACGACGGTACTCGTTTGTCTGTCTTGAATCGCTGTTGATTTATTGCTGTGGTTTTCGAAAGCTAAGATTCATCATAAGCAGTAAGCCAACAGTAAGGCTGGCTACAGTTTCGTGTTAATGGCGCGGTGCAAGATGAAGAGATGTATCGGATGGTTTCGGGTCTGGAGAGACTCTTCGATGAGTCTGCCTGTTAGGCTTCCACCAGGGGGTTTCCTGGGACGGTGCTTGTAGAGGGTGTCCCACCCATTCAAGCCGCGAGCGGACAGAACCAACCACTGACGCCGCATCCACTCCGGCCCGGTCCCCCGGTTTCCACCGGGGGCTTTCGTGTGCGTGCCGTGTGTGAACCCGTGCAAGCCGCGAGTGGAAACGAGCGGACGGGCAGTACGGTTGCCCAAAGCGTCACGTCAGACGCACAGCAGCACGCGCGACGCAACGGCGGCAGGAGGCCGCCGAAAAACAAGCCCGCAGGGGCCAGGATGGCCCTGCGGGCGTAAAGTGGCGGGGACAGGATTCGAACCTGCGACCTCG
This sequence comes from Planctomycetia bacterium, assembly GCA_009919445.1. Taxonomy (GTDB): domain Bacteria; phylum Planctomycetota; class Planctomycetia; order Pirellulales; family UBA1268; genus UBA1268. The sequence continues at coordinate 3,170 of RGBY01000200.1, read as the reverse complement.
AGGTTATGAGCCTCGCGAGCTACCGGGCTGCTCCACCCCGCGACATGTTGTACGGTCTTGCGGCAATAATGCCGGCTTTCATCATCAGCAGCAATTCAGTTCATCAACAGCGATTCAGTTCCGTAAGGAAATGAATGATCAGCCAGTCGCCAAAACCCATGAGCATGAACCCATGAAAACAGGTTTTGACGCCCTTTAACCAGACAAACCGGTGTGATCGGCTCGCTGTTCGTGCCAGCGGTTAAAAACCGCCGACACCATTCTTCGGACATCCATCATCATAACCTGAGCCGAGGCCGAAAAAAACCCCTGTGGCGGTTATGAGGGATTCTGGGTTCGATTGAGGTGCCGGTTGGCTGGCCTCCTGCCGTCGGCCTTTCCCTGCCAAGAAGCCCTGCTTCCGTCGCGATTGTCATTGCCATGCCTAGGCCAGAGCCGCCACGAAGACCGCCTGCAAGTCCGCCGCCGCCACCGGCGAGTGGGCGGAGCATCGCCGCAGGCAGCCCGGGGGGTGAGTCACGAGCTCTGGTTGGTGGGCTCCCCTGGCAGCAGGCTGCCGCGATTTCGGAACGGCAGCTGGCTGCAGGCACGGGTGTGGTCGTGGAAGAGCAGCCGGAACAACCTCGGCAGCAACGGCGTGGTGGTCTGCTTGATGACCACGCCCCACTGGGGCCGCTCGACATGATCACCAGCATTCCGTGGCGACAGGCATTTGGCACGCTGCTGCGTGCTGGACCGGTCTGGAGCGTGACGCTGCTGGTGCACGTTGTACTCGTGCTCATGCTGGTGCTGATTTCTGCTCGCGTGATTGATCATAAGCAGCTGTCGCTGACCCTTGTCTTTGCGCCACTGCCAGGGCCGACAGGGCCGCCCGCTGTGGCGTTGCCACTGGCGACACCCGACACAGCGACCGCAGAGGCCCGTGACAATGAACTGGCGATGAGTGACAAGCCAGTGGTTGATGACCCCGACGCTGCGCCGAAATATGATCAGCTCGTGACGCATGCCGAAGAGCAGGTGGCTCCACGGCGAGCGGCGGCCATCGGCACGCTGCTTATCGGCAGACAAGAGGGAAGCCGCCGCCGGCTGCTCGTGGCTGGCGGGGGCACCGATCAGACTGAACGGGCCGTCGAGATGGCCCTGCAGTGGCTCGTTCGACAGCAGACCAGGAAGGGTGTGCATGCAGGCCTTTGGAGTCTTAAGGGTCCTTATGCAGATGGTGGATCAGAAGAGAATCGTGTCGCCGCCACTGCCATGGCGCTACTCGCCCTACAGGGCGCCGGACATGCACCGGGGGGGAGTGATGCGGAGAAAGCCAGCGCGGTTGCCGATGCCTGGCAGGCGATTCTGAAAACCCAGACTGAGTCTGGCAGATTCGCGCCGAGTTCAGATGAGCACACGTCAGCCGCTGGCAGCATGTATGCCCATGGGCAGATCACGATGGCGTTGTGCGAGGCCTACGGCATGACCCGGGAGCCGAGGCTCGAGCAGGCAGCCCGCCAGGCGCTGCGGTATTGTCTGGCCGCGCAGTTGCCTGATGGCGGCTGGCGGTATCACCCCCCAGACACCGATGCTGACGGCCTTCGCGTGAGCTGGAAGAATCAGGGAGACCTTTCCATTACTGGCTGGTTTTTGCTTGCGCTCAAGACGGCAGAGATGGCCGGCCTGCAGGAATCTGGCTTTGAACTGGCCTATGCCCGCGTCGCGAACTTTATCGACCAGTTGCGAATTCTGCCCGAGCCGCAGGCTGAACTCGCAGGAGGGAAAAACCGAGACACGCCATTCGTCGGGTTGCCTGAACAGGCAGATGAGGTGCTGGGCTACGACTATCAATACAACCCCTATGCCCGGCTGCGGCGGAAGTTTCAGCCGGCGATTTCGGCAGAGGCAATTCTGGGCCGGTTATTCCTCGGCACCCCACCGGATGATCCCGAGATTGTGGCTGTTGTTGGGCGGCTGCTGCGAGACTCGCCGATTGCCTTCCCACCGTTGCCATCCGAACGGCAGGCGATCAACTTCGTTGACCTACCCAAGCGTTCGCTGGTGCGGCACGACCAGAATGTCTACGCCTGGTACTACATCACTCAGGTATGCCATCACCTCGGTGGGCAGCCCTGGCGAGACTGGAATGTCGAGATGCGGACCCAGTTGCCACAGCATCAGGAACAGCGCGGGCCTGAGCGGGGAAGTTGGTCGCCGGTCCTCGATCTGTTTGGGGTGAAGGGTGGGCGGCTGTTTACCACGGCGCTGTCGGCCTGCATGCTGGAGAGCTATTACCGGCACCTGTCGCTGTACGAGCAGGCTCTGCAGCAGACCACTCCGCCGGCCGCGGCCGACTCCCAGGCGGAATAGCCAGATTCAGCTAGCGGGATGTTCTGTGGGCAGCCCTCCCCATTGCCGAACGGCCTCGAAGGCGACAACGGCGGCAGTGTTCGACAGATTCAGACTGCGGATCTGCGGCCGTGAGGGGATGGTCAGCAACTGGTCTGCATGGTTCGCTTTGATCGACGCGGGCAGGCCGCTCGATTCACTGCCGAAGACGAGAACGTCACCTGGCGTGTAGCGGACATCGGTGTAGGAGCGGCTGGCGTGGGCAGAAAAGAACCAGCCAAGATTGCCCCCTGCGGCCGTCACACCGGCAACGAGCGCCTCCCAGTTGGGGACCACTTCCCACTCCAGTTCATCCCAGTAATCGAGGCCCGCCCGTCGCAGGTGATAATCGTTGATGGTGAACCCGAGCGGCTCGACCAGCCACATTTTCGCCCCGATTCCAACGCAGGTGCGGCCAATGTTTCCGGCATTGGGTGGAATTTCAGGCTCGTAGAGGACGATGTGCAGGCAGGGCTCGTACCGCATTGATGGATCGCCGAAGGAAGGGTTTCCTGCTATTTTGTCGAAGAAGGCGGCGGCTCGACTAGGGGGCCGGCAGCCGATTTTCGACATTCGTCCAGACGGGCATTCAGACATGTGCGATTGAGCCGGCCATGGCCGCTGAGTCGCACATTCCTCTCGCAGAACAAAGGCAGACAGTGGTCACGATCGAGCGAAATCCGACACGGGCAGTCACCATCGGCAGCATTACCGTGGGGGCAGGGCAGCCGATCGCGGCCCAGAGTATGACCGCCACCCACACCCAAGATGTGGCGGCGACGCTCGAACAGGTCAATGCC